>JAEMRL010000009.1 GCA_016463385.1 Thermoleophilia bacterium | reverse complement strand
CTGATGGACGGCACCTCGAGCGCGGGGGAGGTCGGCGCCGTCCTCGCGACCGCCGTCGGGCTGACGCTGGTCTTCGCGCCGCTCACCTCGCACCTCTACCGGCGGAGGGGCTGAGCCGCCTCCGCGACGGCGTCAGTCGCCGAGCTCGGCCGCCCGGGCGAGGAGCAGCTCGCGTTCGCGCGCGTTGCGCGTCATCGACGCGGCGCGCGCGAACTCGGCCCGCGCCTCGTCGTGGCGGCCGAGGCGCGACAGCAGGTCGCCGCGGACGCTCGGCAGCAGGTGGTACGACGCGAGGGCGGGCTCGCCGATGAGCCCGTCGGCGATCTCGAGGCCGGCGGCGGCGCCGAAGGCCATCGCCACCGCGACCGCCCGGTTGAGCTCGACCACCGGAGACGGAGAGATCTGCCCGAGGGCGTCGTAGAGCGCGGCGATGCGCTCCCAGTCGGTCTCCTCGGCGGTCAGGGCGCGGGCGTGGCAGGCGGCGATGGCGGCCTGGAGGGCGTAGGGGCCGGTCGCGCCGCCGAGCTCACGGGCCCGCTCGAGCGCCACGAGCCCGCGCGTGATGAGGATCCGGTCCCAGCGGGAGCGGTCCTGCTCGAGCAGCAGGACCGGCCGGCCACCGCGGCCGACCCGGGCGCGCGAGCGCGACGCCTGGATCTCCATCAGCGCCACCAGCCCGTGCACCTCCGGCTCGCGCGGCGCGAGGCCCGCGAGGATGCGGCCGAGGCGCAGAGCGTCCTCGCAGAGGCCCGGGCGGAGCCAGTCATCCCCGGCCGTCGCCGAGTAGCCCTCGTTGAAGATCAGGTAGACGACGCCCAGCACCGAGCCCAGCCGGGCCGGCAGCTCGGCCGCGCCCGGCACCTCGAAGGGCACTACGGCGGCCGACAGCGTGCGCTTCGCGCGGACGATGCGCTGGGCGATCGTCGCTTCGGGGACGAGGAACGCGCGCGCGATCTCCGCCGTCGTCAGCCCGCCCAGCAGGCGCAGCGTCAGGGCGACGCGGGCCTCGGTGGAGAGCGCCGGATGGCAGGTCGTGAAGATCAGCGCCAGCAGGTCGTCGCCGATGACGTCGTCGGCCGCGGCCGAGAGGTCCGGCGGGGTCAGCTGCTCGCGCGCCACCTCGCGCCCGATCTCCTCCTGCTTGCGCCGCAGGGTCGCGTCGCGGCGGAACCCGTCGATGCCCCGGCGCTTCGCCGTGGCCATGAGCCAGGCGCCCGGATTGTCCGGGACGCCCGACTCCGGCCACTGCTCGAGCGCGGCGACGAGCGCGTCCTGCGCGAGGTCCTCGGCCACGCCGACGTCGCGGGTCATCCGCGCGAGGCCGGCGATCACGCGGGGCGACTCGATCCGCCAGACGGCATCGATGGCGCCGCGCGCGTCGGACCGGGTCACCCCCGCCCGCCTACTGCCGGTCGGCGATCTCGGCACGCATCCGCTCCTCGGACTCGCGCACCTCCTCGGGGATCGCGTCGCCGAAGTCCTCGGTCTCGAAGACGCGGCGGATCTCGATCGTGCCCTCGCGGAACGGGCTGCGCTTCATCCACTCGACGGCCTCGTCGAACGACTTCACCTGGAGGATCCAGAAGCCGGCGACGAGCTCCTTGGTCTCGGCGAAGGGCCCGTCGGTCACGGTCTTCGCGTCGCCGTCGAACGTGATGCGGGCGCCCGTGGAGCTGGGGTGCAGTCCCTCGCCGGCCAGCAGCACGCCGGCCTTCATCAGCTGCTCGTTGAACCGGCCCATCTCCTCGAACACCTCGGGCGGGCCCATCTCCCCGGCCTCGCTGGCGGGCGTTGCCTTCACGATCACCATGCAGCGCATCTCGGTCTCCTCGGATTCGTTCCGGGCGGCCCCTGCCGCCCCTCACCCGCACGTCGAACGGGGCGACGCGAGATCGACACGCTGCCGGAAAAAGATCCGCGATGCCCTCCGCGGCGGTTCAGTGGACCCGTCCCCCCGCCGATGCACGGGGAGGCCCGGGCCGCCCGACATCCCACAGGAGGACCCCACGTGAAGCACCGTCTCGTGACCCGCAGCGACTTCGACGGACTCGTGTGCGCCGTCCTGTTGCGCCACCTCGACCTGATCGACGACATCGCGTTCGTCCACCCCAAGGACGTGCAGGACGGGGTCGTCGAGATCACGAGCCGGGACATCCTCACGAACCTCCCCTACGCGCCGGCGGCCCACCTCGTGTTCGACCACCACGCCTCCGAGGCGCTGCGGGTCGGCGGCGGGGCGGGCAACCACATCATCGTCCCCGACGCACCCTCGGCGGCGCGCGTGGTCTACGAGCACTTCGGGGGCGCTCACCGCCTCCCGATGGTGCCGGACGACCTGATGGCGGCGGTCGACCAGGCCGACTCCGCCGCGTACGACGCCGCCGACATCCTGGAGCCCTCGGGCTGGACGCTCCTCAACTTCCTCATGGACAGCCGCACCGGACTCGGGCGCTTCCGCGACTTCCGGATCTCCAACTACGAGCTGATGATGAGCCTCATCGACGCCTGCATCCGTCACGAGACCGTCGAGGAGATCCTCGCGCTCCCCGACGTCGCCGAGCGCGTGCGGCTCTACCACGACCAGAGCGAGCTCTTCGTGGACCAGCTGCGGCGGGTGTCGCGCGTGCAGCGCGACGTGGTGGTCGTCGACCTCCGCGAGGAGGAGACGATCCACGCGGGCAACCGCTTCATGGTCTACGCGCTCTTCCCGGAGGCCCGCGTGTCCGTGCACGTCATCTGGGGCCGCGAGCGCCGCAACACGGTTCTCGCCGTCGGCCGGTCGATCATCGACCGCTCCTCCACGGCCGACATCGGCGAGGTGATGCTGCGCTATGGCGGAGGTGGTCACCCCGCCGCCGGCACCTGCCAGGTTCCGCACGCGGAGACCTCCCGGGTGCTCGGAGAGGTCATCGACGCGGTCGCGGCGCCGCTGGTCGCGGCCTAGGAGCGCGCCGAGGGGGGCGGGACGGTATCCCGCCCCCCTCCGTCGGCCAGAACCCCGGCCAGCACCTCGCGCACGCGGGCGATCGGGCTCGGCTTGGGCAGGATCGCCCGGACGCCGAGGGCCTCCGCCTCCGCACGCTCCTCGGGCGGGATGTAGCCCGTCGCGATCAGCACCGGTATGCCGGGCCGCAGCGCGAGGATCCCGCGCGCGAGCTCCAGGCCGGACATCCCGGGCATCGACAGATCGGTCACCACGACGTCGAAGTCGTCCGGGCCCTCGCGGAAGCGCGCGAGCGCCGAGCGGGGGTCGGTGTACCCGGACACGACGTGGCCCGCGCGCCCCAGGCTGCGCTCGTGCAGGGCCACGAGGTCCGGCTCGTCGTCGACGAACAGGACCCTGCCCGCGCGTGCCGTGGCGACCGGGCGCGCGGCTCCCTCCGGCCCGGCGATCACCGCGCCGGAGCCGACGGGGAAGTAGAGCTGGAAGACGGTCCCGGTGCCCGGACGCGAGTGGACGGTGACCACGCCCGCATGGGCGCGCATCAGCGACTGGACGATCGAGAGCCCGAGTCCGGTGCCCGCCCCGGGCCCCTTCGTCGTGAAGAAGGGGTCGAAGATGCGCGGCAGCACCGACGCGTCCATGCCGGGGCCGTCATCGGTGACGACGACCCGGACGTACCGCCCCTCGCGCGCGTCGGGGACGGCCGGCAGGTCCTCGGCCCTCAGGTCGACCGCGTCGATCTCGAACCTGACGACGCCGGGGCTGCGCCCGATCGCCTGGGCGGCGTTCGCGGCGAGGTTCGTGACGATCTGGGCGACGGCCGCCGGATCCCCCACGACCGGGGGGAGGCGCTCGGCGCTCGAGCACCGGAGTTCGATCATGGCCGGCAGGGTCGGCCTGAGCAGGTCGAGCGTGTCGTCCACGAGGGCCGCGATGTCCAGATGGTCGCGCGGCGATCCGTCCTCGGGACGCGAGAACGCGAGGATCCTGTCCACCAGATCGGCGCCGCGCTGAGCGGCGCGCTCCACCGTGCCGAGGGGCTCCAGGGCCGGGTGTCCCGCCGCCAGCGTGTCGCGGGCGAGCCCCACGTTCCCGCCGACCACCTGGAGCAGGTTGTTGAAGTCGTGCGCGATGCCGCCCGCCAGCGTGCCGAGGGCCTCCAGCTTCTGCGAGCGCAGCAGGCGCTCTCCCGCCTCGCGCGCAGCGGTGACGTCGAGCAGGACGCCGGTCACCATTCGCGCCGCGCCGTCGGCGTCGCGCGCGACCTGGCCGCGCGAGTCGATCCAGCGAAGGCTGCCGTCGTCCCGGACGATGCGGTACTCGGCGCGGTAGTCGGCGTCGACCCCCTCCAGCGCCCGCGTCATCACCTCGCGGATCAGGAGGCGGTCGTCGCGGTGGATGCGCTCATCCAGCGGCCCCTGGACCTCCGCGTCGGTGATGTCGTCCGGGATCTCGAAGAGCGTGCGCACGTTCCGGTCGACGCGCACCTCCCGGCGCGCGGCGTCGTATGTCCACGCCCCCATCCCCCCGGCGTCGAGGGCCGCGCGCAGTTGCGCCTCCGACGCGCGGACGGCCGCCGCCGCCGCGCGCGCCTCCTCGACGTCGGTGTTCGAGCCGAACCACTTCACGGCGGCCCCGGTGTCGTCGCGCATCGCCACGGCGCGCGCGTCGAAGCGCCGGTAGAGCCCGTCGTGCCGGCGGATGCGGAACTCGGCGGCGAACGGCGCGCGGCCGTTCACGGCCGCGTCCCAGGCGCGCATCAGCGCCGGATGGTCGTCCGGGTGCACGCGGTCGAGCCAGCGCAGGCCGAGCTGCTCCTCGGTCGCGACCCCGGTGTACTCGGCCCAGCGGCGGTTGAGGAAGTCGTAGGCCCCGTCGGCGTCGGCGGTCCACACCAGCTGGGGGATGAAGTCGGCCAGCAGCCGGAAGCGCTCCTCGCTCTCGCGCAGCGCCCGTTCGACGGCCCGCGACTCGGACGCGCCGATCACCGCGCCCGCGTACTCGGCGAAGCGGGTCAGCGCGTCGGCCGCCTCGGGGGGCACGTCGTCTCGGGCCGCCACCATCAGCCCGCCCCAGAGCCGGGTGTGCACCGAGATCGGCACGGCCAGGGCCTGGTGGTGATCCTGCGTGAGCGCGAGCTCGCGGATCGGATCGTCCTCGGGGAGGTCGTCGTAGAAGAGCCGCGCGGGGGCGCCGGTGCGGGCCACCGCGACGAGCGAGGATCCGCTGCCTCGCGGGATGTGGTCGCCGACGCTCGTCAGGTGGTCGCCGTGCGACCCGACGATCACCACCTCGCCGTCGGGATCGAACCGGGCCATCAGAGACTTGTCGGCCGTCAGCAGGGACGCGGCCTCCTCCACGACCATCGTGAGGAGGCGGTCCACGGGCAGCTCGGTGCCCGCCGCCGCGGCGATCCTCCGCAGGGCCGCGTCCTGGCGCTCCCTGCTCAGCCGCGCGGACGCGTCCATGATCGTCACGCCCATCAGCGGGCCGTCGGCGGTCTCGATGCCCGCGAGTGCGATCGACACGGGGATCTCGCGGCCGCTGCGCGAGAGCGCGAACACGCCGCCCACGACGCCCACCGGCCCGGTCGGCAGATCGGCGGCGAACTTCTCGCGGCGCGCCCGGTGCTCCGCCCGCGAGGCCGGGGCGATCACATCCTCGACCGGCATCCCGGCCAGATCCGAGGCCGCCCACCCCAGCAGCTCCTCGGCGGCCGGATTGGCGACGACGATCACGCCGTCGTGGGCGATCAGCAACATCGGGTCGCGCACGCTGTCGATCAGCTGGCGCAGTCCGCGTTCGCTGCGGGCGAGCGCCGTCGTGGGATCGGTCTGGCCGAGGGTGCCGTCAGCGGGTCCGGGCATGCGCCACCTTTCCTGGTCGCGGGAGGATACGGCCATCCGCGGCCGGCCCGGATGGGGGCCGTGACGGATCCGCCGGGCGGGCCTTCCGCGACGCGGTTGCGGATTCCCCGGGGCGCCCGGGCGTGGAGGGGGCCCGGGATGGGAAGGTACGTCGTCGTACACCCACCGAGGAGGACACGAATGCCGGCAACAGGACGGGCGGAGTGGAAGGGCGACCTGAAGGGCGGGAACGGCTCATTCACGGCCGGTGACACGGGCATCGGGGGCGAGTACTCGTTCCACTCGCGATTCGAGGACGGCCCCGGGGCGAACCCGGAGCAGCTGATCGCGGCCGCGCACGCCGCCTGCTTCTCGATGGCGCTGTCGAACATCCTCGCGACCGCCGGCTCGACGCCCGACTCGGTCACGACCGACGCCGTGGTGAGCCTGCGCCGTACCGACGACGGCCCGACGATCTACACGATCGCCCTGACCACCGTCGGTGTCGTCCCGGGAATGGACGAGGCCACCTTCAAGGAGCACGCCGAGGCGGCCAAGAAGGGCTGCCCCGTGAGTCGCGCGCTCGCCGCCGTCCCGGAGATCACCCTGGACGCCTCGCTGGCCTCGTAGGTCAGCCCTCGACGACCTCGGAGGCCGCCAGCCAGGCGGCCTCCAGGTCGTCGCGCTCGGCCGACAGCTGCGCCAGGCGCGCGTTCAGCGTCCGCAGCATCCCGTGGTCGGTGGCGTTCGCGGCCATCTCCTCGTGCAGCGCGGCTTCGCGCGCGGTGAGCTTCTCGAGCTCGCGCTCGGCGCGCTGCACCTGCTTGCGCGCGTCGCGCAGCGCCGATCCCGTGGGGCCGGAGGCGCGTCGCGCCGGCTTCGCCGGCTGTGGTTCCCCGCCGGCCGCCCGGCGCAGCTCCACGTACTGGTCGATCCCCCCCGGGAGGTGACGCAGGAGGCCGTCGCCCATCAGCCCGTAGACGTCGTCGCACACCCGCTCGACGAAGTAGCGGTCGTGGCTCACGACCACGAGCGTTCCGGGCCAGCCGTCGAGGAGGTCCTCGAGGGCCGTGAGGGTGTCGATGTCGAGGTCGTTGGTGGGCTCGTCGAGCAGCAGGACGTTCGGCTCCTCCATCAGCAGGCGCATCAGCTGCAGGCGCCGGCGCTCGCCGCCCGAGAGGTCCTTCACGAGGGTCCGGCTGCGCGCGCCGCGGAAGCCGAAGCGGTCGCAGAGCATCGAGGCGGTCATCTCGCGGCCGTCGCCGAGCGTGGTCCGCAGCCGCACGGCCTCGAGCGACTCGAGTACCCGCAGGTCGCCGGGGATCTCTGCCGTGTCCTGCGAGAGGTGGGCGAGCCGCACGGTCACCCCGCGCTTCACGACGCCCTCGTCGGGCTCGCGGCTGCCGTCGAGCAGCCGCACGAGTGTCGTCTTCCCGGAGCCGTTGACGCCCACCAGGGCGACGCGGTCACCCGGGCCGAGGCGCCAGGTGACCTCACGCAGCAGGCGCGCGCCGCCCAGGGTCACCGAGACGCCCTCGGCGTCGAGGACGTTCTTGCCGAGGCGGGCCGTGGCGAAGCGCAGCAGCTCGGCGCGGTCGCGGACCTCCGGGACGTCGGCGATCAGCGCGTTGGCGGCGTCGATGCGGAACTGCGGCTTGGACGTCCGCGCGGGCGGGCCGCGCCGCAGCCAGGCCAGCTCCTTGCGCAGCAGGTTGCGGCGGCGGTCGTCGCGGGCCGCCTCCTGCCGGTCGCGCTCGGCGCGGGCGAGGACGTAGGCCGCGTATCCCCCCTCGTACTGGTGGACCGCCTCGTCGGCGACCTCCCAGGTCGCCGTGCAGACGGCGTCGAGGAACCAGCGGTCGTGGGTGATGACCACCAGCGAGCCCCGGCGCCGCGCGAGGTGGCGGGCGAGCCAGTCGACGCCCTCCACGTCGAGGTGGTTGGTCGGCTCGTCGAGCAGCAGGAGCTCGGGCGGCTGCAGCAGCAGCCGCGCCAGCGCGACGCGACGCCGCTCGCCGCCGGACAGGGGCCCGATGGGCGTGTCGAGGCCCTTCGGGAAGCGCGACATCTCCACGCCGCCGAGCAGCCCGTCGAGGACCCCGCGGAAGACGCTGTCGCCGGCCCACTCGTGGTCGGGCCGGCCGCCGACCAGCTCCTCGCGGATCGTGCGGGCGCCATCGAGGTCGTCGCCCTGGGCGATCAGGGCCATGTCCAGGTCGTTCGCCCGCGTGATCAGGCCGGCGTCGGGCTCCTCGAGCCCCGCGATCAGTCTCAGGAGGGTCGATTTGCCGTCGCCGTTGCGCCCGACGACGCCGATCCGGTCGCCGGCGGAGATGCCCAGCGTGATGTCGCTGAGCACCGAGCGGCTGGCGTAGCCCTTGGTGACGGACTGGAGGGAGAGGAGGTTGCGAGCCGGGGGCGCCATCGGCTGTGCATCCTGCACGTCTCGCGGCGCCCATGCCGCTCGGCCCCGATCGCGCGGGCCGCTCCGCACCGGCCGGGACCGGCTCCGCGGGCTAGCATCGCGGCGTGGATGCGCGATCGATCGGCCCCGGCACCGAGGTCGCGACGGTGGGCCTCGGCACCTGGTCGGTGTTCGACCACGGGCCCGAGCGCCAGCCGGGGGCCGACGCCGTCGTCGCGACGATGCTCGACGCCGGCTGCACCCTGGTCGACAGCTCCCCCATGTACGGCCGGGCCGAGGCCGTCCTCGCGGCGGCCCTCGGGCGTCGCCGCGACGAGGCCGTCGTGGCGACCAAGATCTGGACGCCGTCGGTCGATGAGGGCCGGGCGCAGTACGCGCGCCAGCTCGGCTGGTACGGGGGGCGCGTGGACGTCCAGCAGGTGCACAACCTGGTGTCGTGGCGCGCGCACCTCGACTGGCTCGAGCCCGAGCGCGAGGCGGGCCGGATCGGCCTGATCGGCGCCACCCACTACCGGGCCGAGGCCCTCGGCGAGCTGGCCGACGTGATGCGCACCGGGCGGATCCAGATGGTCCAGGTTCCGCTCAACCCCGACGAGCGCGATGTGGAGCGTGAGGTGCTGCCGCTCGCCGAGGAGCTGGGTCTCGGCGTGCTGGTGATGCGGCCGCTCGGCAGCGGCCGCCTCGGAGCCGGGCCCCCGGCGGCCGAGCTGCGACCGCTCGGCGTCGAGACCTGGGCCGAGGCCGTCCTCGTCTGGGCGCTCTCGGACCCGCGCACCACCGCCGTGATCCCGGCGACGGCCGATCCCGCGCACGCCGCCGCGAACGCCCGCGCGGCCGCCCATCCGGGCTTCGACCGGGACGCGCGGCGCCACGTCGAGAGGCTCTGGCGCACGCGCTGAATGCCGCCCGGGGGCCTCGAGCCCGCATCCGCCGAACGATGTGATCTTTCTCACAGTGCCGGTGGCCTTATCGTGTGGATGCGCACGAACTTCTGCGGCCGACCGGATCGCGCCCGCCACGGGGGGTGTCGGGCGCACGCCCGGCCGGGTCCGGCCACGGGCCCGCCTTGTGCGTTCTGACACGTGGAAAGTGGCCGGATACGGGCCGTATCCCCGCGTAGACTCTCCGAGGAAATCGTCGCGACAAGGGGCATCGCATGGGGGCATACGAGGAAGAGATCGAGGCGCTCCGCGCCTGGATGGGGAGCGAGCGGTTCTCACGGATCACGCGCGTGCACACTCCCGCCCAGGTGCTCGAGCAGAAGGGCACCGTGCCGCAGGAGTACACCATCGCCCGCGACGCCGCGGCCGGGTTCCACGCCCGCCTGCGCGAGCTGTTCGCCGAGGGCAAGTCGATCACCTCCTTCGGCCCGTACTCGCCCGGCCAGATCGTGCAGATGAAGCGCGCCGGCATCGAGGGCATCTACCTCGGCGGCTGGGCGACCTCCGCGAAGGGCTCCACCAACGAGGACCCGGGCCCGGACCTTGCGAGCTACCCCCTCAGCCAGGTGCCCGACGAGGCCGCCGGCCTCGTGCGCGCGCTGCTGACCGCCGACAAGAACCAGCGCTTCCTGCGCAGCCGCATGACGGAGGCCGAGCGGGCCGCCACCCCCGAGGTGGACTTCCGCCCGTTCCTCATCGCCGACGCCGACACCGGCCACGGCGGTGACGCCCACGTGCGCAACCTCGTCCGCCGCTTCGTCGAGGCCGGCGTCCCCGGGTACCACATCGAGGACCAGAAGCCCGGCGCCAAGAAGTGCGGCCACCAGGGCGGCAAGGTGCTCGTGCCCTCCGACGAGCAGCTCAAGCGCCTCAGCGCCGCCCGCTTCCAGCTCGACATCATGGGCGTCGAGGGCATCATCGTGGCCCGCACCGACGCCGAGGCGGCCAACCTCCTCGACGGCTCCGGCGACGAGCGCGACCAGCCGTTCATCCTCGGCGTCACCAACACCTCGGTGCCGTCGTACAAGGCCGGCTTCCTCGCCGTGCTCCGCCGCCTGCACGCCGCCGGGATCGAGGACGTCAACGGCCACCTGCTCTACGCCGTGTCCGACGAGGAGTACGCCGACGCCGACGCGTGGCTCGAGGCCAAGGGCATCACCGCCTCGGTCGACGCCGTGGCCGCCAAGTACACCTCGGGCGAGATCCTCTCCCCCGAGGCCATCGTGGACGCCGCCGGCGACGCCTTCCTCCAGAAGTGGGAGGAGGAGGCCGGCCTCACCACCCTCGGGCAGGCCGTGGCCGACGTCATCGCCTTCCGCTCCGACGAGGAGTCGGCCCCCGACATCTCCGTCGAGGAGTGGACGAAGTTCGCCTCCCGCGCGTCCTGGTACGAGATCCGCTCGAAGGCCAAGGCCCTCGGCGTGGACGTCGTCTGGGACGCCGAGCTGGCGCAGACCCCGGAGGGCTACTACCAGATCCGCGGCGGCATCCCGTACGCCGTCGCCAAGTCGCTGGCGGCCGCGCCGTTCGCCGACCTGCTCTGGATGGAGACCAAGACGGCCGACCTGAAGGACGCGAAGGAGTTCGCCGACGCGATCCACGAGGTCTTCCCCGACCAGATGCTCGCCTACAACCTGTCGCCGTCCTTCAACTGGGACACGACCGGCATGAGCGACGACGAGATGCGCAACTTCCCGATCGAGCTGGGCAAGATGGGCTTCGTCTTCAACTTCATGACCTACGGCGGCCACCAGATCGACGGCCTCGCCGCCGAGGAGTTCACGACGGCCCTCCGCGAGGACGGCATGCTCGCGCTGGCGCGCCTGCAGCGGAAGTTCCGCCTGCTCGAGTCGCCCTACCGCACGCCGCAGACCCTGGTCGGCGGGCCGCGCGCCGACGCGGCCCTCATGTCGCTGTCGGGCCAGACCTCCACGACCAAGGCCATGGGCGAGGGCTCGACGCAGAGCCAGCACCTGGTGCAGACCGAGGTCCCGCCGAAGACGCTCGCCGGCTGGATCGAGGAGTGGAAGGCGTACAACAAGATCGACACGGCCCTCCGGGTGCAGCTCCGCCCGCACACGGCCGGCACGGACCTGCTCGAGCTGAGCGTCCTCACGCCGGACGACGCGAAGGCCGCGAACATCGTCTTCAGCACGCTGCAGGACCGCCGCGGCAGCGTGATCCTCTCGGTCCGCGACCAGAACACGTTCGACACGTCGCTGCGCCGCAAGCGCCTGATGACGCTGCTGCACCTGTTCCTGATCCACCGCTACAAGGCGGACCAGATCCACTACCTCACGCCGACCGAGGACAACCACGGGGCGGCCGCGAGCATGACCAAGCGCGGCATCTTCACCAACGTCAGCGACGAGGTCGGCGACATCGTCGTGGCCGACATCGACAAGGCGCACGTCGCCAAGCTCGTCGCCGTCGAGAGCCCGGAGCGGCAGAGCCTGATCACCACCTCCGGCCAGGGCTGAACCGCCCCGACCAGGACGCTCGTCACGGAGGCCCCGCTCAGCGGGGCCTCCGTCGTTTCGGGGGCGGTCGCGGTCCGTCACCCCCGGCCCGCTTCGGCTGACGGACGCCGAGTTCGATGCCCGGCCCGGCGCGGGGGAGGTCTGCGAGCCTCCGGTGGTGGACCTGCCCCTTCCTCCCGCCGACGACCCCGCGGGGACCGCGGCGTGGGTGCAGGAGCATCTCGGTGATCTGATCCGTGATCGCGCGGCGCCGTCCCCGGCGTTCCGCGGGGGGCAGCGCGCGGCCGACGCCGCGCTCGACGCGTTCGACGTGGCCGGGTACGCCCGGCGCCGGAGCGAGGTGTGGCCGCCGGAGCGGCGAGGGGCGTCGCGGCTGTCCCCGTACATCCGCCACGGGCTGATCGACCTCCCGAGGGCGTGGGACGCCGTCGCGGGCGGGCCGTCCCGCGACGTCGGCCGCTTCCGCGACGAGCTGCTCTGGCAGG
Organism: Thermoleophilia bacterium; assembly: GCA_016463385.1. GTDB lineage: Bacteria > Actinomycetota > Thermoleophilia > Miltoncostaeales > Miltoncostaeaceae > Miltoncostaea. The sequence continues at coordinate 5,047 of JAEMRL010000009.1, read as the reverse complement.
AGTACGCACGCCACCTCTACGCGCGCCTCGGGGCGCGGTTCGGCAGGGCGCTCCGCGCGGAGCCGCCGGCGTCGCGCGGAGGCGGGGCGGCCGAGCCGTGGGACCGCGGGATGGCCTGCATGGACCTCACCGTCGGCGAGCTGGAGCGCGACGGCTGGCTCGTGAACCAGACGCGCATGTGGCTCGCCTCACAGTGGTCGGTGCGCCACGGGCGCGACTGGCGCGAGGGAGAGCGGCGCTTCTTCGCGCACCTGCTCGACGGCTCGCGCGCGGCGAACCTGCTCGGCTGGCAGTGGACCGTCGGCACCGCGACCGGGCGCCCCTACGGCTTCTCGCGATGGCAGGTGCGCAAGCGCGCCCCCGGCCTCTGCGCGACCTGCGCCCTCGCGGAGCGCTGCCCGATCGAGGGGTGGCCGCCCGACGCGCATCCGCGCCGGATCGCCGCCCCGGCGGCCCTGCGCTCGGACCCCGATCCGGGGGCGACCGCCGGCCCGTCGAGGCCATCGTCCAATTGGGCGAAGGCGCGAGGTCCAATTGGACCACCGGCGCAACCGGAGGCCGTCTGGCTGACGGCCGAGTCCCTCGGCGACGCCGACCCCGCCCTCGCGGCGCACCCCGGCCTTCCGGCCGTGTTCGTCTTCGACGCCCCGATGCTCGCGCGCATGCGGCTCTCGGGCACGCGGCTCGTCTTCCTGGCCGAGACGCTGGCCGACCTCGCCTCGCGGCGCCCGGTGCGCCTGACGCGCGGCGACCCGCGCGAGGATCTCGCCGGCGTGCGTCTCGCCGTCACCCACGCGCCGGTCCCCGGGTTCCGGCGCCGCGCCGCGGCCCTCGCACCGGTGCTCGTGCACCCGTGGCCGTGGCTGCGCATCCCCCATGGCGGACCCGCCGGGTCGTACTCGGCCTGGATCCGGGCGGCGCGCCGCGGGGAGGGCTGATGCCCGAGGGCCACAGCGTCCACCGCGCCGCCCGCCGCCAGCACGCGCTCCTCGCCGGGCGGCCCGTCGCGGCGGGCTCCCCCCAGGGGCGCTTCGCCGACGGCGCCGCCGCGCTCGACGGGCGCGTGCTCGAAGGGGTCGAGGCCGCGGGGAAGCACCTCTTCTACCGCTTCGACCGCGGGGAGGTGCTCCACGTGCATCTCGGCCTGTTCGGTCGCTTCCGCTACCACGACGGCCCGCCGCCGGAGCCTCGCGGCGCCGTCCGGCTGAGGCTGACCGGGGACGAGGGAGCGGTCGATCTGAGCGGTCCGACCGCCTGCGACCTGATCGGCGAGGACGGACGGGAGGCGATCATGGCGCGCCTCGGCCCCGATCCGTTGCGATCCGACGCCGATCCCGGCCGGGCGATCGACGCCCTGGCGCGCCGCCGCCTTCCGATCGGGGCGGCCCTTCTCGACCAGTCGATCATCGCCGGCCTCGGCAACGTCTACCGGGCCGAGGTGCTCTTCGTCTGCGGCATCGATCCCGCCCGGGAGTCCCGGTCGCTCGATCGCCCGGAGCTCGAGGGGGTCTGGGATGAGAGCCGGCGGATGCTGCGCGAGGGCGTCCGCCTCGGCCGGATCGTGACGGTCTCTGCCGCCGAGCGCGGCACGCCCCCGAGTCGCGCCCGGCGGGGTGAGCGCACCTACGTCTACCGGCGCTCGACCTGCTTCCGCTGCGGCGGCCCGGTGGAGCGCCCGGTCATCGGGGCGCGCCCCTGCTACCGCTGCCCCGCGTGCCAGACCTGACCCGGCGCGCGCAGGCGGCCTACCGCGCGACCGGTCCCATCGATGCGATCCCGGTGATCAGCGCCTGCAGACCGAACTCGAACAGCGGATCCTCCGTGCCCGTCCCGAGTGAGCGCATCAGCCCGGCGACCATCGGCTGTTCACGCGCGAGCGCGTCCAGCTCGGAGGGCGGCAGCGGGGCGGGCGCGTCCTCGCCGGCCATGTCGATCAGGCTGAAGCCGAGCACGTAGCGCACGACGCTGCGCAGGGCGTAGGCGGCGGTGTCCGCGTCGAAGCCGGCCGCGAGGAGGCTCCGCAGGCCGGCCTCGGCGCTCGCGCGGCCCGCGACGTAGGCCCGGTCGGCCCCGCGGGCGAGCAGGCTGAACGCCTCGGGATGCGCGCGGCCGAGGGCGCGGTAGCGGCGGGCGAAGGCGAGCAGCTCCTGCGTCCAGTCCTCGCCCGCGGCGGGGGCGTCGTCGGCGAGTTCCGACAGCAGCAGCTCCCTCACGCCGTCGAGGAGGGCGTCCTTGTTGGCCACGTGCTTGTAGAGCGACATCGCCTCCACCCCGAGTTCGGCGCCCAGGCGGCGCATCGACAGCTGGGCGAGGCCGCGCTCGTCGATCAGGCGCAGGGCCGCGGCGATGACGCGCTCGCGGGAGAGGGGCGTTCGTTCGACCGGCGGTGAGCTTGACACGGACGCTCCGGCGCTCGTAGCGTGGGGACGTATTTACAGCGTAAGCCACCAGGGGGACGGTTGTCGATGTCCGCATCTCAGGCAGGTCCACCACCGGCGAGCGAGATCCCGGACGTGCCGATCCTGAAGGCGCTCGGCGACCGGCGGAGCATCCGCTACTTCGACCCCGACCGGACGGTCGAGGACTGGAAGATCGAGACGATGCTCCAGGCCGCCCGCTTCGCCTCGTGCCAGGGCAACATCAACGCCACCGAGGCGATCGTCGTCCGCAAGGAGACCTGCGAGGTCTGGGACGAGCTGGAGGAGTGCGTCTCCGGCTTCAACGTGCAGCTGATGAACCAGAGCTCGCACCTGATCCTCTGGCTCACCAACCTGAACGCCTGGTACGGCCGCGCCGTCGACGGCATCTCCAGCGTCGCGCTCTCGGCCGCGGTCTCGAAGTACCACGGCTGGAACTACGAGTTCTCGATGACGCAGACCATCCCGCGCCTGATGAGCTTCCCCACCGAGCGCACCGAGATCCTGCTGCGCTTCGAGAGCGGCCAGGCCGCGGCGAACGCCATCGCCGCCGGCGTCGGCCTCGGGCTCGGCAACATCCTCGTCGCCTTCGGCCGCAAGCCGGGCGGGGTGGAGAAGGTCTTCGGGCTCCCGCCCCACTACCGCTTCACGTGGGGCCACGCGGTCGGCTACCCCCTCGAGAACCCGGACGCCGGAGGCCAGCGGCCCCGCCTGAAGTTCGAGAAGCTCTTCCACGACAACGCCTTCGGGACGCCGCTGAAGTCGGATCCGGCCACCGAGGCGATGCTGCGCGAGAAGGGGCTCATCCAGGAGCAGGCGCCGCTGCCGGGGCGCATCGAGGACATCACCGCGATCGCCGAGCGCTTCGGCCGCGACCCGGGGATGCTCTACTTCCCCGCCCGCGAGGTGAAGCGGCTGCTCGCCGACGAGGACTGGGACTTCGGGCCCAACCTGCGGGCGCACGCCGAGCACGTCCTCGCGACGCAGGACCTGCCCGACTACCCCGACGAGATGCGCGAGACCTTCCGCAAGCTCATGGACGAGCACGGCATCGACGCCGCGAAGTTCCTGCCCGCCGAATGAGCGGGCAGGCCCCCTACGGCGGCATCACCGGCGCGCCCCCCTACGAGGACATCCTCTACGAGGTGGAGGGGGGCCGGGCGACGATCACGATCAACCGCCCGGAGCGCCTCAACGCGTTCCGCGGCCTGACCATGCTCGAGCTGTGCGACGCGTTCGAGCGGGCCGCCGACGACGAGGCGGTCGGGGTGATCGTGTTCACCGGGGCGGGGGAGCGGGCCTTCTGCGTGGGCGGCGACGTCCGCGAGCCGACCCGCACCATGAAGGAGAAGCGCGCCGGCAACATCATCGGCCCGCGCCTGGCCGGGGCGATGCGCAACAACGGCAAGCCGATCATCTGCCGGGTGCGCGGCTACTGCATCGGCGGCGGGAACGAGCTGAACATCGTCTCCGACCTGACGATCACCGACACGACCGGCGTGTTCGGGCAGGCGGGGCCGAAGATCGGCAGCGCCCCCCTGTGGTGGGGCTGCCAGCTGATGCCGGCGATCACGGGGGAGAAGAAGGCCCGCGAGATCCTCTTCCTCACCCGCCAGTACGACGCCCACGAGGCGCTCGCGATGGGCCTGGTCAACGCCGTCGTGGAGCCCGCCGAGCTCGACGCCGAGGTCGACCGCTGGTGCGAGCAGATCCTGCGCCGCTCCCCCCAGGGGCTGCGCCTGGCCAAGATCGCCATGAACACCGCGACCGACGCCCTCTACTCGTCCACCAACCACGGCATGGAGCTGATGGCGCTCAACCACGTGTACGGGGTGGAGCCCGCGGAGGGCATCGCGAGCTTCCAGGAGAAGCGCCCGGCCGACTGGCGGCGCTTCCGCGAGGGCCAGGGCCCCGAGCCGGAGGCGGGCCGGTGAGCCGCGCCGAGTGGAGCGACTGGTACGCCCGCGAGGACCCGACGCGCTGGGTGCTCGCCGAGATCCTGCGCGCGAAGGCCGAGGCGCACCCCGACCGCGAGTACCTGCGCTACGGCGACGGCCCCTGGGTCTCCTACGGCGAGGTCAACGCGCGCGCCAACCGGATCGCCAACGCCCTGATCGCGCGGGGTGTGGCGCCGGGCGAGTCGGTGAGCGTGCTGCTGCCCAACTGCGAGGAGTTCGTGCCGGTCTGGTTCGGCATCCTCAAGGCGGGTGCGGTGATGAGCCCGATCAACACCGCCTACAAGGGCGACTTCCTCTCCTGGACGATCAGCCTGGTGGAGGCGCGGACGCTGATCGTGTCCGACCTCTACCTCGACCGGCTGGCCGCCGTCTCGGGCGACCTGCCGTTGCTCGAGCGCGTGATCGTGCTGTCCTCGGGCGCCGGCACCGGGCCCGACCCCGTCATCGCGTGGGAGCCGCTCGAGGAGCTGATGACCGCCTCCGACGCGGAGCCCGACGGCATCGCCTACTCCTGGACCGACGACGCGCGGATCATGTTCACCTCCGGCACCACGGGCCGCTCGAAGGGCGTGATCAAGCAGAACGCCGCCGACTACTTCTCGGCGCGAAGCGCGGTGGAGTCGATGGCCGTGGGCCGCGGCGTGTCGCCCGACGAGCTCGCCGGCGAGACCT
>JAEMRL010000008.1 GCA_016463385.1 Thermoleophilia bacterium | reverse complement strand
ACGCCGTCCCGAGCACAGGCGCTGAGACCACCTCGTCCCGAGCAGGGGCACTGAGACCACCACGGCCCTCAGGGGGTCAGGTCGCGGTGGCGCATGAGTAGGAGGGCCGTAGTGGCGGTCGCGAGCGCCACGCCCGCGAGGGCGGCGATGTCGCCGGCGCCCACCGAGCCGCTGCCGAGGATGGCGGGCGGGTCGAGGTAGTTGAAGATCGAGAGCGGGCCGAGGGGCTCCGCGATCGACCACACCTGGGCCAGGTAGTCGAGGGCGTAGGAGATCAGCAGGAAGCCGGCCGCCCACCCGATCGCCCGGCCGCCGGTGCGCACCAGCGAGGCCACCAGCAGCGCGACGCCGCCGACGGCGAGGAAGAGGAGGAAGCCCATCGCGAGGGCACCGGCGAGGCGGCCGGGCCGGACCGCCGAGAGGTCGTCCACCGACAGCGCCGCGGCGAGGCCGCCGGCGTAGCCCCCGGCGACGACGACGGCGAGACCCGTGGCCATCGCCAGCGCGTGGGCGCCCAGCCAGAGCGGTGGCGGGATGGGGCGCGAGAGCACCAGCTCGGCGGTTCCGTCCTCGGCCTCCCGCGCCGGGGCGGCGGCCATCGAGATGGCGATCGCGCCCTGGATCGCCAGGGCGACCGGGTGCAGGTAGCCGGAGCCCGCATAGCCGGTGGGGCTCGCGATGTCGGCGCTGCCCGCCAGCGCCCGGAGCGCGGGCGGCAGGGTGTCCACGAGCTGGCGGATCGCGTTCTGGTCGACGCTGGCGTACGACAGCCCGACCACCAGCTCGAAGAGGCCGAAGCCGACGGCGAGCAGCAGGATCCGCACGCGCGCCCTCTCGAGGGCCAGCCCGTAGACCGTCCTCACGTGGAGTAGAGGTCCCGGAAGGCGTCCTCGAGGCTCGCGCGCTCGATGGCGACGTCGGTCACGGGCAGCCGCGAGAGGGCGGCCAGCAGCGGGGCCGGGTCGCCCGACAGCGCGAAGCGGTGCCGGCGGCCGTCGATCTCGGCGGGACCGACGCCCTCCCCCGCGTAGCGCGAGGGCGCGACGTCCTCCGAGAAGGTGACCTCCACGCTCCGCGTGCGCGAGCGGCGCAGCTCGCCGAGCCGGCCGACGAACAGCAGCCGGCCGCCGCGGATCATCGCCACCCGGTCGCAGAGCTCGTCCACCTCGGCCAGCACGTGGCTCGAGAAGAAGATGGTGCGGCCGGCCTGCGACCGGGCGGCCAGCCAGTCGAGCAGGCGCGCCTGGATCACCGGGTCGAGGCCCCCCGTCGGCTCGTCGAGGATCGCCAGCGGCGGGTCGTGCTGCAGGGCCGCCACCAGCCCGAGCTTCTGCTTCATCCCGCGCGAGTACTCGCGCACCCGCTTGCCGAGCGCGTACCCGTCGAGCTCGAGCGCCGCGCAGAGCTCCTCGCGGAGCACCGGGGGCCGGGGGTGCAGCCGCGCCAGCGCGTCGAGGGTGCGCCGCCCGGTGAGACCCGCATAGAGGCCGAGCTCGCCGGGCAGGTAGCCCACCTGGGCCAGCGCCCCCATGCGATCGGCCGCGAGGTCGTGCCCCATCACCGCGACCCGCCCGGAGTCGGCGCGGATCAGCCCGAGCACGAGCCGGATGAAAGTGGTCTTGCCCGCGCCGTTCGGCCCGAGGAAGCCGAAGCACTCCCCCGGGGCGACGGTCAGGTCGACCCCGTCGACGCCGGCGGACGGGCCGTACATCCTTGTGAGAGCCGCGGCCTCGATGGCGTGATCCACTCCGCAGAAGGGTATCCAACGACCATGCAGATCAGACCGACGTCGGCGTACGAATGGGGCGTCGGCTGGATCGCCGCCGAGCCGGCCTTCATGGAGCGCGCCTCCCATGCCCTCGCGTCCGGCGGGGACGTCTGGCTGATCGACCCGGTGGACGGCGACGGGCTCGAGGAGCTGATCGCGCCGCTCGGCACGGTGCGCGGCGTGCTGCAGCTGCTCGACCGCCATCCCCGCGACGGCGCCGCGCTCGCGGAGCGCCACGGCGTGCCCCTCCTGGTGGTCCCCGAGAACGGGGTCCCCGGCTCGCCCTTCACGGTGCTGCCGGTCGCGGGCCGTCGCTGGTGGCACGAGGTCGCCCTCTGGTGGCCCGAGCACCGGGCGCTCGTCGTGCCGGAGGCGCTCGGGACGGCCCCCTACTACCTGGCCCCGGGGGCGCTCGTCGGCGTCCATCCGATGATGCGCATGACGCCCCCGGCGGTGCTCGACGGCCTCGACCCGCAGCACCTGCTGCCCGGCCATGGCGCGCCCGTGTCCGGGGAGGCCACGGCCGGCGCCGTGCACGACGCGATCTCCCGCAGCCGCCGCGACATCCCGGGCGCGCTGCGCTCGGCGATCGGGAGCCGCATCTCCCGCTAGGCCCGGTCCCCGGTGCACCGGGGCGACGACCGGTGAACCGCGAGCCGGCCCGCACGGGCCCCCGGCCGGCCGGGTGTGCCCTCGGCCGGCCGGGACCCGCGCACGGCGGGACCTAGCCGGTGACGGCCGGCTCGGGCCGCGGGGTCGGCACCACGCGCACCGGCGTCTGCGAGCGGACCTGGGTGACCGACGCCCCGGCGGCCGACGCCCTCAGCGCGACGGAGCGGCGCTGCGTCGATGCGGCGGCGAGGCCCAGGACGATCGTCCGGCGCGTGCCCTTCGGCATGTTCATGGCCGGGCCGATGATCACCCCGCCGCTGACCCGGAAGCCCCTCGGCAGCGAGCGCACCGCGAGCCCGGGCGGGATCGGGATGCGCAGCCGCACGCCCGTCGCCGTGGCGGGGCCGAGGGAGCGCACGACCACGCGGTAGGCGCCCGTCGCGCCCGCCTTCAGCTCGCGTGGGCCGACGATCGAGATCGCCAGCCGGGCCTTCGTCGCGGCCGGTGCGGCGACGATCGTGGTGACCGTGTTGCTGGTCGCCACGAGGGCGATCCCCGCCGTGGCGGCGGTGTGCGCCACGCGCGCGGTGTTGACGAGGGACGTGCCGGCGGGGATCGACGCGCTCAGCGTCACGCGGAAGGTGGCCGTGGTCGTGGCCCCAGCGGCCAGGCTGCCCCCGGCGGCCGCGGTGGCGGCGGCGCCGAGGCGCGCGGTGACCGTTCCGGCCGCGGCCTCGCCGCGGTCGTCGCCGGGCCCGTCGGAGAGGGCGCCCGTGCCCTCGCCGGCGGTGATCGCCAGGGAGCCCGCCACCGCGCTCGTGCTCGCCGGCAGGGTGTCGGTGAGGACCACACCCGAGGCGGCGTCGGTGCCCTCGTTGGTCACGGTGACGGCGTACTGGAGCACGTCGCCGGGCACGAGCGCGCCGCCGTTGACGTCGGTCGCGGTCTTGCTCACCACGAGCTTCGGCGCGTAGAGGTCGATGACGCTCGTGACGACCCCGGGGTAGTAGGTCTCGCCGCCCGTGGTCAGATCGATCGTCGCCGAGGTCGCGCCGTTGGCGACGAGGCCGTCGGCCGAGAAGACCGACGCATCCATGCCGAGGCTGTTGGCGTGGTCGGGCGCCTTCGCGGTGACCCGGGTTCCGCGGTCGGCGATGGTCGAGTTGAAGACGTCGGCGACGGGGTGCAGGCCGTCGGAGACCGGCGAGCCGTTGAGAGTGAGGGTGTCGCCGGTGGAGCTGCGGTCGCCGTCGTACGCGATCACGCCCACCTTCGCCCTGACGGCGCCGGCGGGCGGCGCGAAGAGCCCCGTGACGGTGATCGACTTGCTCTGGTCCCCCGCCTGGTTGCGCACCACCTCGAACCCGTCGAAGACGGCGAGGTTGCGCAGCGGCGAGGCGGCGTCGCGGTAGGCGACGACCAGCGACCAGCCGCCGTAGGCGTCCGAGCCGGTCGAGGCCTGGACGTCGGCGACGGTGTAGGTGCCGTTCCCGGCCGCGGTGACCTGCGCGGTGACGTCGGCGAAGGCCTGGTAGGCGTTGGCGCTGTCGGCGACGTCGCCCGTCTCGGCGCCGGTGACGGTCGCGTACGCGCCGGCGCCGGGCACCTTCAGCTTCACCGTCGCCCGGACGCCCGGATTCGGTGCGGCCGAGCCTCCGCCGCCGGCCCCGGAGCGCCCGCCCCAGTACAGGCCCGCGAAGAGCACCTGCGCCCCCGAGGGGACCGAGAGGTCGGCCGAGCTCGACGCGAAGGTGGCCGGGTCGCCGTCGATGTCGACGTAGGTCATCGTGAAGTCGTTGTTCCTGCCGTCGGCCCCCGCGAGCACCGCGGCGCAGCCGCCTGCGGCCGGCGGGCAGGTGACGACGGTGTTGCCGGTGATCGAGACGTCGCCCGTCGTGTTGGCGGTGTAGCGCGCGGTGAACGGCGTCACGGCGGCGGAGGCGGCCCCGGCGAACGCCAGGACGGCCGCCGCGGCGGCGAGCGGGGGGAGGGACCAGCGGAGGAGTGACATCCCGCGCCCATCGGCACACCGCGCGGACGCCGCATCCCCCGACCGGGTGATCTTCCGCCCGCCCGGGCCGTCAGGAGGGGCTGCGTCCGGCCCGCTCGGTCTCGTCGCGCAGCCAGCGGGCGAGGTCGGGCGTGAGCGATCCGTGCCCCAGCCGCCACGACCAGTTGCCGAGCACCGAGCCCGGCGTGTTGATCCGGGCCTCGGCGCCGAGGCCGAGCAGGTCCTGCGCGGTGACGATCGCCAGGCCGGCGCGCGAGGAGAGGGCGAGCCGCATCAGCATGCGGTTGGGCGGCTCGTCGTGGATGCCGGCCGCCGCGCAGGCGTGCCACGCCTCGCCCCGGAGGGCGTCGGATGCCGACTCCCACCAGCCGACGGCGGTGTCGTTGTCGTGCGTGCCCACGTAGACGACGCTGCGCTCGGGGTGGTTCTGGACGCTGTGGGTGTTGTCCCATCCTCCCGGGAAGGCGAACTGCAGCACGCGCATCCCGGGAAGGCCGAGGTCCTCCATGAGCCGGTGCACCTCGGGCGTGATGATGCCGAGGTCCTCGGCCACGAGCGACAGCGGACCCAGCTCGCGCCGCGCCGCCTCCACCACCCGCGCGCCGGGACCCGCCCGCCACTCGCCCTCGCGGGCCGTCGCGGCCCCGCGCGGCACGGCCCACCACGACTCGAAGGCGCGGAAGTGGTCGATCCGCGAGCTGTCGTGCAGCGCGGCGCTCCGCGCCAGGCGCGCGACCCACCAGCGGTCGTGGTCGGCGGCCATCGCGTCCCAGTCGTAGGTCGGGTTGCCCCAGAGCTGGCCGTCCTCGGTGAAGGCGTCCGGCGGCACGCCGGCCACCGTGTCGGTGCGGAAGAGCCCCGGATGGGCCCGCACGTCGGCCGCGTCGGGCGCCACGTAGAACGGGAGGTCGCCCATGATCCGGATCCCGCGGTCGGCGGCATGGGCGCGCAGGGCGCTCCACTCACGGTCGAAGCGCACCTGGTCGGCGAGCGCGCCCGGACCGGCGAAGCGCATCCAGTCGTCGATCCAGTAGCGGTTGCGGTCGTGGAAGTCGGCCTCCTCGTCCGCGCTCACCGGCGCGGAGGGCCGCTCCAGCAGCCCGGGCCAGCCCGCGAAGGCCGACGGGCTGGCATAGGGGGAGCCGTGGCAGTCGGGCGGCGTCAGGGGCAGCACCTGCCACCACGACTGACCGGCGTCGGCCAGCCAGTCGACGAACGCGAACGCCTCCGGACCGAGCCGTCCGCCGGGAAGGGAGGTGGCGTGGAGGAGCACGCCGGAGCGCCGCTCGGCGGTGGGGTCCTGATGTGTGCTGCCCGAGGTCACCGGGAAAGGCTACGCTCAGTGCCGCCCGTGCTCGCCATGACGCCCCGCACGCCGCCTCCGCGGATCCAGATCCATGACACCCGTCCCACGGTCGAGGGTGGCCGGTGGCCGGTCAAGCGGAGCCTGGGCGACCCCGTGGCCGTCGAATGCGACCTCGTTCGCGACGGGCACGAGCAGCTGCGGGCCGTGGTCCGGCACCGCCCCCCCGGCGCGCGCGGCTTCTCCGAGGTCGAGATGCACCCCGTGTCGATCGACGGCTGGCGCGCCGAGTTCCCCACCACCGCGCTCGGGCTGCACGCCTTCCAGATCGAGGCCTGGGTCGATGTCTTCGCCTCCTGGCGCACCGAGCTGGAGCGCAAGGTGGCCGGCGGCCAGCCCGATCTCGGCAGTGAGCTGGCCGAGGGGGCCGCGCTGCTGCGCGAGTCGCTCGCCGCCGTGCGGGGGTCCGACCGCGCCATCGTGTCGGAGGCGGCGGCCATCGTCGGCGCCCCGAACCGCCCGGACGCCGAGCGCGCCGAGGCCGCCCTCGCCCCGGCCGTCGCGGAGGCCATGCGGCGTGTCGCCACCCGGCCCGAGAAGGTCCGGGGGGCGCAGTACGAGGTGGACGTCGACCGCGAGCGCGCGCGCGTCGGCGCCTGGTACGAGCTGTTCCCGCGCTCGTTCGGCGGCTTCGCCGGCGTGCAGGAGCAGCTCCCGGCGCTCGCCGGCCTCGGCTTCGACGTCATCTACCTCCCCCCGATCCACCCGATCGGGGTCACCCACCGCAAGGGGCGCAACAACTCGCCCACCGCCGGCCCCGGCGAGCCCGGCAGCCCGTGGGCGATCGGCGGCCCCGAGGGCGGGCACACGGCGGTCAACCCCGAGCTCGGCACGCTGGCCGAGTTCGAGAGCCTCGTCGCCGCCGCCCGGGACCACGCCCTGGAGATCGCGCTCGACTTCGCGATCCAGTGCTCGCCCGACCACCCCTGGCTGACCGAGCACCCCGAGTGGTTCCACCACCGGCCCGACGGGACGCTCAAGTACGCCGAGAACCCGCCCAAGAAGTACCAGGACATCTACAACGTCAACTTCGGCACCGACGACTGGCGCAGCCTGTGGGAGGCGCTGCGCGAGGCGCTGATGTTCTGGGTGGACCGGGGCGTGCGCGTCTTCCGGGTGGACAACCCCCACACCAAGCCGATCCCCTTCTGGGAGTGGCTGATCCGCTCGGTGCGCGAGCGGCACCCCGACGTCGTCTTCCTGGCCGAGGCCTTCACCAGCCAGGCCCGCATGTACGCGCTCGCCAAGGCCGGCTTCAGCCAGTCGTACACGTACTTCACCTGGAAGAACTCGGTCGATGAGCTGGCGGGGTACGTGGACGAGCTGGCCGGGGAGGCCGCGGAGTTCTTCCGGCCGAACTTCTTCGCCAACACCCCGGACATCCTCCACGCCTACCTGCAGGGCGGCGGGCGCGCCGCCTTCGAGGCGCGGCTGATCCTGGCGGCCACCCTCTCGCCCAGCTACGGCATCTACTCGGGCTTCGAGAACCTCGAGGCGACGCCGGTGGCGGAGGGCAGCGAGGAGTACCTCGACTCCGAGAAGTACGAGGCCAAGGAGCGCCGTCTCGACGGCACCCTGCTGCCCCTCGTGCGCCGCATCAACGAGATCCGCCGGGCCTCGCCCGCGCTCGGCCGCATCGACGTGCGTTTCATGGCGACCCAGAACGAGAACCTGATCGCGTACGCCAAGGGTCGCGGGCCCGGGGCGATCCTGGTCTGCGTCAACGTCGACCCACACAACGCCCACGAAGGGATCGCGATGGTTCCCGGCGACCTCGACCTGCCCGGCCGGTTCACGGTCCGCGACCTCGTGACCGGAGCCGTCCACCGCTGGGGGCTCGGCCCGAACTACATCCGCCTCGACCCGGCCGCGACGCCGGCGCACGTGTTCGTGGTGGAGGCATGAGCGCCACCGCGATCGACGCCGACGTCGCCCTCCTGGCGGCGCGCGACCACCACGACCCCCACCGCGTGCTCGGCGCCCACCCGGTGCCCGGCGGCCTCGCGGTCCGCGTCTGGCGGCCCGAGGCGACGGCGGTGCGCGTCATCCGTGAGGGCGCCCCGCCGGTCGACCTCCCCCACCGCGACTCCGGGCTCTTCGAGGCCGTGATCCCGGACGCCGCGCCCGGCCCCTACGAGGTGGAGATCGAGCACGGCGGCCACACCTGGCGCGCCCGCGACCCGTACGCGTTCCTGCCGACGGTCGGCGAGCTCGACCTCCACCTGGTGGGCGAGGGCCGGCACGAGCAGCTCTGGGACCGCCTCGGGGCGCACCTGCGCGAGATCGACGGCGTGAGCGGCGTGGCGTTCGCGGTGTGGGCGCCGTCGGCGCGCTCGGTGAGCGTGGTCGGCGACTGGAACCTCTGGGACGGCCGCGTCCACCCGATGCGGTCGCTCGGCGCCTCGGGCGTCTGGGAGCTGTTCGTCCCCGGCCTCGGCCCGGGATCCCACTACAAGTACGAGATCCGGGGTGCCGACGGGGCGCTGCGCCTGAAGGCCGACCCACTGGCCGCCGCCGCCGAGGTGCCCCCGCGCACGGCGTCGGTGGTGCACCGCTCCACCCACGAGTGGCGCGACGGCGACTGGATCGCCGCCCGCGCCGGTCGTCGCCCGCACGCCGAGCCGGTGTCGATCTACGAGGTGCACCTGCCCTCGTGGCGCCTCAACCCCGACGAGGGCAACCGCTCGCTCACGCTGATCGAGCTCGCGGACGAGCTCGGCGACTACGTGGCCGACATGGGCTTCACCCACGTCGAGCTGCTGCCCGTGATGGCCCACCCCTTCTCGGGGTCGTGGGGGTACCAGGTGACCTCGTACTTCGCGCCGTCGCCGGTGCTGGGCTCCCCCGACGACCTGCGCGAGTTCATCGACCGCATGCACGCCCGGGGCATCGGCGTGATCCTCGACTGGGTGCCGGCCCACTTCCCCCGCGACGCGTTCGCCCTGGGCGAGTTCGACGGCACGGCGCTCTACGAGCACTCCGACCCCCGCCGCGGCGCGCACCCCGACTGGGGCACGCTGATCTTCAACTACGGCCGCAACGAGGTGCGCAACTTCCTCGTCTCGAGCGCCCTCTACTGGATGAGCGAGTACCACGCCGACGGCCTGCGCGTCGACGCCGTCGCCTCGATGCTCTACCGCGACTACTCGCGCGCGGCCGGCGAGTGGGTGCCCAACGAGTACGGCGGGCGCGAGGACCTCGAGGCGATCGCGTTCCTGAAGGAGCTGAACGTCGTCACCCACGCGCGCGAGCCCGGCGTGCTGATGGCCGCCGAGGAATCGACCGCCTGGCCCGCGGTGTCGCGGCCGGTGGACGCGGGCGGCCTCGGCTTCGACCTCAAGTGGAACATGGGCTGGATGCACGACACGCTCGAGTACTTCACGAACGACCCGATCCACCGCCGCTACCACCATGACGAGCTCACGTTCAGCCTGGTCTACGCCTTCACCGAGCAGTTCGTGCTGCCCCTCTCGCACGACGAGGTGGTGCACGGCAAGGGCTCGCTGCTGTCGAAGATGCCCGGCGACAACTGGCAGCAGCACGCCAACCTGCGCGCGCTCTACGCCTACATGTGGGCCCACCCCGGCAAGAAGCTGCTGTTCATGGGCGGGGAGATCGCCCAGGAGCAGGAGTGGAGCCACGAGCGCAGCATCGACTGGCACCTCGCCCAGCGGCCGCGCCACGGGGGCACCCAGCGGCTGGTGCGCGACCTCAACCGGGCCTATCGCGAGCACGCCGCCCTCTGGGAGCTCGACGCCGATCCGGCCGGCTTCCGCTGGCTGGTGGTGGACGACCGCGACACGAACGTGGTCGCGTTCGCCCGGTTCTCGGCCCAGGGGGTGCCGTTGGTGGCGGTGGCCAACCTCTCCCCGGTGCCCCGCACGGCCTACCGGCTGCCCATGCCGCAGGCCGGTCGCTGGCGCGAGGTGCTGAACTCCGACGCCGAGGCGTACGGCGGGGCGAATCTGGGAAACCTGGGTGGCGTGAACGCGCACGACACCCCCTGGGGGGGCGAGTCGGCCTCGGCCGAGCTGACCCTCCCGCCGCTCGGGGTGGTCTGGCTGACGCCGGATGGGTGAGCCGTGGGAGCTCCCCCTGGGAGCGACCCCGGCGGGTGACGGACGCACCACCTTCCGCGTCTGGGCGCCACGGGCGTCCGCGGTGGCCGTCGCGACCGGCGGCGCCGACACGCCCCTCGCGCCCGAGGGGCTCGGCGTGTTCGCCGGCACGGTGGCGGCGTCGGCGGGTGACGACTACCGCTACGTGATCGACGGCGACGCGCGGCTGCCCGACCCCTGCTCGCGCTTCCAGCCCGAGGGCGTGCGGGGGCCGTCACGGATCGTCGATCCGGGGACCTTCGCCTGGTCGGCGCACGACTGGACCGGCCTCGACCGCGACGACCTCGTCATCTACGAACTCCACGTCGGCACCTTCACCCCCGGGGGAACCTTCGCGGCGGCGGCGGCCCGGCTCGGCGCGCTGGCCGCCCTCGGCGTCACGGCGATCGAGCTGATGCCCGTGGCGACCTTCCCGGGCGAGCGCAACTGGGGCTACGACGGGCTCTACACCTGGGCGCCGCACCCGGCCTACGGCGGCCCCGAGGGCCTCGCCGCCCTGGTCGATGCCGCCCACGGCCACGGTCTGGGGGTGATCCTGGACGTCGTCTACAACCACCTCGGCCCCGGCACCGAGGCCTTCGAGGCGTTCGGCCCCTACCTCACCGGCCGCTACGGCACCCCCTGGGGCGAGGCGATCAACTTCGACGACCGCGACTGTGGCGGGGTGCGCGAGTGGGCGATCCAGAACGCCTGCATGTGGGTGCGCGACTACCGCATCGACGGACTCCGCGTGGACGCGGTGCACGCGATCCACGACGAGGGCGCCCGGCACGTCCTGCCCGAGCTCACCGCGCGCGTGGCCGAGGCCGGCGGGGGCGCAGCCGTGACCATCGCCGAGAGCGACCTGAACGACCCGAAGGTGCTGCGCGCGGAGGGAAGCGGAGGATGGGGCTTCGACGCCCAGTGGTCGGACGACTTCCACCACGCCCTGCACGCGCGGCTGACCGGCGAGCGCGACGGCTACTACTCCGACTACGCCGCGCTGGCCGACCTCGCGGCCGCCTCGGCGCGCCCGTTCGTCTACGACGGCCGCTACTCGCCCTTCCGGCGGCGGCGGCACGGGGCCCCGGCCGACGGCGTGCCGGCGCGCAGCTTCGTCGTCTGCGCCCAGAACCACGACCAGGTGGGCAACCGGGCCCTCGGCGAGCGCCCGCCCCTGCCGACGCGGCGCCTGGCCGCGATGTGGGTGCTGCTGTCACCCTGGACGCCCATGATCTTCATGGGCGAGGAGCACGGCGAGACGCGGCCCTTCCTGTTCTTCACCGATCACATCGACCCGTTCATCGCCGACGCCACCCGCGAGGGGCGCCGCCACGAGTTCAAGGAGTTCGCGGGCTTCGAGGACACGATCCCCGACCCGCAGGACCCGGACACCTTCGCGCGCTCGGTGATCGACCCGGAGAGCGGCGATCAGGAACTGCGCGAGCTCTACCGCGCGCTGATCGCGCTGCGGCGGGAGATGCCGCCCGGCGCGCCGCGGGTGCGCTTCGATGAGGGCGGGGGCTGGATCGGGGTGCGTCGCGGCCCCGTCGAGATGGTCGGCAACTTCTCGGACGAGACGACGGAGGTGGACGTGGACGCACGGGACGTCGTGCTGGCGACCGGCGGCGGAGTGGCCCTGGCGGACGGGCGGCTGCGGCTGCCCGCCCTCAGCGGGGCGGTGGTCCGCTGATGCGGGTCTGGCCGGGCTGGCCCTTCCCCCTCGGAGCGACCTGGGACGGGAGCGGCACCAACTTCTCG
Organism: Thermoleophilia bacterium; assembly: GCA_016463385.1. Lineage (GTDB taxonomy): Bacteria > Actinomycetota > Thermoleophilia > Miltoncostaeales > Miltoncostaeaceae > Miltoncostaea. The sequence continues at coordinate 5,627 of JAEMRL010000008.1, read as the reverse complement.
CTCTTCTCCGAGAACGCCACCGCGGTCGAGCTCTGCCTCTTCGACGAGAACGACCAGGAGACGCGGATCCCCCTGACGGAGGTCACCGCCTTCAACTGGCACGCCTACCTGCCGGACGTCCGACCCGGCCAGCGCTACGGCTTCCGCGTCGACGGCCCCTGGGCGCCCGAGCACGGGCACCGCTTCAACCCCTTCAAGCTGCTGATCGACCCCTACGCCAAGGCGATCGAGGGCCCGATCCAGTGGGACCGCGGCAACGTGCTGCCCTACGAGCCAGACGGCGAGGACGCCGACCTGATCCGCGACGAGAGCGACGACGCCGACGCGATCCCGAAGGCGATCGTCATCGACGCCGGCTTCGACTGGGAGGACGACCGGCGCCCGATGACGCCCTGGAACGAGACCCTGATCTACGAGGTCCACGTGAAGGGGTTCACCAAGCAGCACCCGGGCGTGCGCGAGGACCTGCGGGGCACCTACGCCGGGCTCGCGTCCGACGAGGCGATCGCCCACCTGCGGGCGCTCGGGGTCACCGCCGTCGAGCTGCTGCCCGTGCACCACAACGCCGACGAGCACCACCTCGTCGACAAGGGCCTCACCAACTACTGGGGCTACAGCTCGATCGGCTTCCTCGCCCCGCACGCCCAGTACGCGGCCACCGGCCGGATGGGCGAGCAGGTGCGCGAGTTCAAGGGGATGGTGAAGGCCCTGCACCGCGCCGGCATCGAGGTGATCCTCGACGTCGTCTACAACCACACCGCCGAGGGCAACCACCAGGGCCCGATGCTCTCGTTCAAGGGCATCGACAACCTGTCGTACTACCGCTGCTCGCCCGAGGACCCGCGCTACTACGTGGACTTCACCGGCACCGGCAACAGCCTCAACCCGCTCCACCCGAGCGTGCTGCGCCTGATCATGGACAGCCTGCGCTACTGGGTGCTCGAGATGCACGTCGACGGCTTCCGGTTCGACCTCGCCTCGGCGCTCGCGCGCGAGTTCTGGGAGGTCAACCGCCTGTCGGCCTTCTTCGACATCATCCACCAGGACCCGGTGCTGTCGCAGGTCAAGCTGATCGCCGAGCCGTGGGACGTCGGCCCGGGCGGGTACCAGGTGGGCAACTTCCCGGTGCTGTGGACCGAGTGGAACGGCCTCTACCGCGACGAGATGCGCGACTTCTGGCGCGGCCAGAGCGACGGCGTGGCCGAGTTCGCCTCGCGCATCACCGGCTCGAGCGACCTGTACCAGAACGACGGCCGCCGGCCCTTCGCCTCGATCAACTTCATCACCGCGCACGACGGCTTCACGCTGGCCGACCTGGTCGCGTACAACGACAAGCACAACGAGGCCAACCTCGAGGACAACCGCGACGGCACCGACGACAACCGCAGCTGGAACTGCGGGGTCGAGGGCCCGACCGACGACCCCGAGATCATCGCCCTGCGCCAGCGCCAGCAGCGCAACTTCCTCACCACCCTCCTGCTCTCGCAGGGCGTCCCGATGCTGGTGGGCGGCGACGAGATGGGCCGCACCCAGCAGGGCAACAACAACGGCTACTGCCAGGACAGCGAGATCAGCTGGTTCGACTGGGACCTCGATCCCGACCGGCGGAAGCTGCTGGAGTTCACCCAGCGGCTGATCGCGCTGCGCCGGGCCCACCCGGTGTTCCACCGCCGCGAGTTCTTCGGGGGCACCGACGGCGCGGGGTCCGGGCTGCCCGACATCCGCTGGTTCCGGGCCGACGGGCGGGAGATGAGCGGGCGCGACTGGCGCCGCTCCGACCTGCGCCACCTGGGCGTGTTCCTGAACGGCGAGGAGATCCGCAGCCCCGGCCTCACCGGCGAGCCGATCGTCGACGACTCGTTCGTGATGCTCGTCAACGCCGGGCACGAGAACCAGCTCTTCCGCCTTCCGGCCCGCCGGTACGGCAACCGCTGGCGCCAGGTGATCTCGACCGTCGAACCGGACGCGCCCGAGGGCTGGCGCAGCTGGCCGGCGCGCACCGAGGTGACGCTGGAGGCCCGCTCGGTCGTGCTGCTGCGCCGCACCTGGTGAGCCCGCGGTGAGGGCCACCTACCGGCTGCAGCTCGGGCCGGGCCTCGGCTTCGCGGAGGCGCGGGAGCTGGTGCCGTACCTGCAGGGGCTCGGCGTCAGCCACCTCTACCTCTCCCCCTGCCTGCAGGCGCGCCCGGGCTCGACGCACGGCTACGACGTCATCGACCCGCGACGCATCTCGGCGGACCTCGGCGGCGAGGCCGCTTTCCGCGCCCTCGCGGGAGCGGGGCTGAGGGTGCTGCTCGACATCGTGCCGAACCACATGGCCACCGACGACGCCAACCCCTTCTGGGCCGACCCGGCGCTGCGGGAGAGGTTCTTCGACATCGACCCGCGCACCGGCCGCCACCGGCGCTTCTTCTCCATCGACGAGCTGGCGGGCGTGCGCGTCGAGGATCCGGAGGTCTTCGAGACCACCCACGCCCTCGTGCTCCGACTCGTGGCCGAGGGCGTCGTGGACGGGCTGCGGATCGACCACCCCGACGGCCTGGCCGACCCGGGCGGCTACCTGCGCCGGCTCGCGGAGCGTGGTGTGGAGCGCATCTGGGTCGAGAAGATCCTCGAACCCGGCGAGGAGCTTCCCGATTGGCCCGTGGAGGGCACGACCGGCTACGAGTTCATGGCCGACGCCGCTGGACTGTTCATCGATCCGGCCGGCGAGGAGCCGCTCACGCGCCTGTACGCCGCACTGACCGGCGAGGAGCGTGACTTCGCCGAGCTGGCCGAGGAGGCCAAGCTCGATGAGGCCCTCACCACCTTCCAGCCCGAGGTCGAGCGCCTGCGGGAGATCATCGACGAACCGGACATGGCCGAGGCGGTCGCCTCGCTGCCGGTCTACCGCACCTATGTCGAGCCCGAGGGCGACGGTGCGGACGACCAGGACGTGCGCGTCGTGGAGCAGGCCGACCTGCCCGAGCGGGTGAAGGAGGCCCTGGTGGACCCCTCCGGCGCCGTCGAGGAGGCCTTCGCGGTCCGCTTCCAGCAGACCACCGGCGCGATCATGGCCAAGGGCGTCGAGGACACCGCGCTCTACCGCTACTCGCGCCTGGCCGCCCTCAACGAGGTCGGCTCCGACCCCGGCCGCTGGGGCCGGAGCCCCGAGGAGGTGCACCAGGCGCACATCGCCCGGCACCGGCGCTTCCCGCGCTGTCTGCTCGCCACGCAGACCCACGACACCAAGCGCTCGGGCGACGTGCGCGCCCGCATCGGCGCGCTGGCGGGCATCCCCGGAGAGTGGCGCGCGCGGGTGCTCGCATGGCGCGCGATGAACGCGCCCCTGCGGACGGCCTCGGCGCCGAACCCCGACGACGAGTACCTGATCTACCAGACCCTCGTCGGCGCCTGGCCGCTCGAGGCCGCGCGCCTGCGCGACTACATGACCAAGGCGATGCGCGAGGCGAAGGTCGACACCGGCTGGGGCGAGCCCGACGACGCCTACGAGGGCGCCGTCGCCGCGTTCATCGACGGGCTGTACGCGTCGGCGGCGTTCGTCGCGGATCTGGAGGCGTTCGCCGACCGGGTCGCCCCGCTCGGCGAGGCGTCGGCGCTCGGTCAGACGCTCCTGAAGCTGACGAGCCCCGGGGTGCCCGACATCTACCAGGGCGACGAGCTCTGGGACCTCGCGCTCGTCGATCCCGACAACCGCCGCCCGGTCGACTGGGATCTGCGCGTCCGGCTGCTCGCCGAGGTGGCGGGTGGCGCGGCGCCGCGGCGCGAGACCGCCAAGATGTTCCTGATCCACCGCGCGCTCGGCCTGCGCGCCCGCAGGCCCGAGGCCTTCGACGGCGCCTACACGCCGCTCGGCGCGGGGCCGCGCGCCTTCGCCTACGCCCGCGGAGACGCCGTGATCGCGGCCACCCCGGTGGCCGAGGGCGGCGCGGCGAGCCCCGTCGCGATCCCGGCCGAGTTGCGCGGGGCGTGGCGCAGCGTGCTCACGGGGGACGCGGTCGAACTCGGCGAGGAGGCGAGCGTGGGCCGTCTGGCGGGGGCCTTCCCGGTGGCGCTGCTCGAACGGGGATGAGCGCCACGGCGGGATGCCGCCTCGTTGAGGTGGCCGACGGAGCGGTGCCGACCGGCGGCTTCCCGGCGCTGGTGATGTACCCGGCGGGCGAGCCCGAGCACACCGTCGCCTTCCCGCCGTACACGACCGAGGTCGCCATGGACGCCCCGGTCGCGACGGGGCCGCACCACCTGGTGGTCATCTCGCACGGCACCGGCAGCTGGCACCTGGTCCACCGCGCGCTCGGCACGCATCTCGCCCGCAGCGGCTTCGTCGTGGCGATGCCCGTGCACCCGGGCGACAACCGCGAGGACGACACGGCGGTCGGGACGCCGGACAACCTCGGCGAGCGCCCCCGGCACCTGCGCGTCCTCGCCGACCGGCTGGCCTCCGACGACCTGCTCGGGCCGCAGCTGTCCGGGAGGGTGGCGGCCATCGGCCACTCGATGGGCGGTGGCACGGTCCTGGCGCTGGCCGGCGGGCGCCCGACCACCCTCCCGCGCGAGGAGCCCGACGGCGTGCCGCGCGCGGTGGGGGTGGAGCCCGACCCGCGGATCGGCGCCCTGGTGCTGCTGGCCCCGGCGACGGCCGCGTTCCGCGAGGAGGGCGCCCTCTCCGGGGTCGGCGTGCCGGTCCTGATGCTCACGGGCGAGCGCGACGAGGTGACGACCGGGATCCACGCGCAGATCGTCGCGACGGGCCTTCCCGCGCACGCGCCCCTCGAGCACCACGTCGTCGCGGGCGCGGGACACAACTCGTTCCTCAGCCCCTATCCCGCGGAGATGACGGGCCCGCAGTACCCCGCCTCCCTCGATCCCGAGGGCTTCGACCGGCGCGCGTTCCACGACTGGATGGCCGCCGAGATCCTCGGCTTCCTCCGCCGGGTGCTGTGAGCGGAGCGTCTATCCTCGCGCACATGCTGACACGCGCGACATCGGGGCCGCTCGCCATCGCTCTGCTGCTCGCCATCGCGGTCACCCTCGGGGGCGCCACGCCTCGGGCTGAGGCGGCCTGCATCTTCACCGCCACCCATCTCGGCCAGACCTACTACGGCATGGCCGCACCGGTCCCCGACGACGACATCGGCAGGGTGAGCGGGCGCGCAACGATCCCCCCGTGCAATGACACCCCCCTCAGCGGAACGGTGGAAACCGAGACGGTCGTCAGCGTGCGTCGCGTCCATGGCATCGCCCCGCGGTTCGCCGTCGTGATCGCCCCGGGCGGATCGATCGGCTCGACTCTGCTGGTCGCCGAGGGGGACCCCTGCTCCCGCTCCACCTCACCCGGTCTGCTCGAGTGCCTGCGCGAGCGGACCCGGCGACTCGTCGAGGGCCCCTCGCTCATCGCGCCGACGAGCGCAGCGGCGGGCGCGCTCATCCCGCTCGCAGTGCGCGTGCGGGATCCCGCGCTGAGGCGGGCGTCCGTCTTCGGTGTCGAGGCCCGGTTGCAGCGCCTCACCGCGCGGCGCTGGATATCCGTGTTCCACCTGTCCCACCCGCTGCCCGGCGACGCCGCCCCTCCCGAACCGGTCGCGGTCGGGACTCCGGGCGTCGCCGGGCAGCGGGTGGGACAGGTG
>JAEMRL010000246.1 GCA_016463385.1 Thermoleophilia bacterium | reverse complement strand
GAGGTCCTAGCGCTTCAGCCGCTCGTGGCCGATCAGGCTGACCACGCGGGCGACGACCGTGACCAGGAAGAGCTGGCCCATCACGGCCTCGGTGGCGGCGAGCGCCCGCGCGACGTCGCCGGCGGGCGTGATGTCGCCGAAGCCGACCGTCGTGAGGGCGATGAAGCTGAAGTAGATGAGGTTGAAGCGATCGGGGTCGCCGTCGATGCCCGCGAAGGCGTCCGCGTCGAGGGCGAGGACGCCGAGGTAGGCGTGGGCGAAGAAGAGCCCGATCAGCAGGTAGAGGCAGAGCACCGCGGTCACCGTCGAGAAGGTCACGACCTGCTCGCGCACCAGGGCGCGCCCGATGACGGCCCCGAGCGCCGCCACGGCCGCGGCCAGCAGGAGATCGTCGGCCGCCGCCAGCCGGTCCGCATCGCTCGAGTAGGTCACGATCGCGAAACCCATGATGGCGATGAAGACCACCAGCCCGGCGGCGGCTTCCCGGCGTCCGATCGCCGTGGCGCGCGCCACGGCCAGCCACAGCAGCAGGCCGAGCCCGGCCGACACGGCGGCCGACAGCCCGCGGGGCAACAGGGCGCCGACGACCAGGCTCGCCACGAGGAGGGCGAGCACGCGGTCGTAGCCCCCCGCGCCGCGGGGCCCGCCCGCGGCAGCGGGGGTCCCGGTGCTCATCCGCCTGCGGGAGGCGGCGTCTCCCGCAGGATCTGGCGACGCAGCACCTCGACGCCGGCCGCGACCAGCCCGGCGAGCACGAGCGTCCCGAGCAGGCGACGGTCGCCCGAGCTCGGGCCGACGGCGAGCCACACCAGGAAGATCAGCGCCACGGCGCCATAGACGTAGGCCACGTGCGCCCGCATCGCCGGCGCCAGGAAGCGCCGGACGGCGGTCGCCGCCCGGGTCGGCCCGGCCAGCAGCACCCCCGCGAGCAGCACGAGGCCGTAGAGGATCAAGCCCACGGCAACGTCGTGGAGCAATCCGGTCGCCAGCAGCCAGACGCTCAGGCCCGCCTCGCGGGTCGAGTCGGACGAGACCGAATCGATCACCGCGTCGCCGGCGATCCGGCGCGCCGCGAGCAGCAGCACGCCGACGCCGACGAGGCTGAGGGACATCACCCGGAGCACCTCGCGACGGAAACCACGGCCGAGGTAGACCGACAGCGCCAGGAGCGCGAGCGCCAGAACGGCGAGCGCGACCGAGAGGCGGCGGACGGTCTTCACAGCGTCCTGCGCCGCTCCGAGCTGCTCGGAGCGCAACAGCGTGATGCGCCCGGCATCGGGGGGCAGCGACACCTCGATGCCGACGCGCTGACCGAGCTGCGCGACCAGCGGACGCAGGTCGAGGATCACCGTGTCGCGCTCGGCGCTCACCAGCCCCTCGGGCTCGTCGTCGAGGATCGCCACGAGACGGCGGTGGGCGGTCCGGTTGGCCTCACGCCAGAGCGCCTGCACGCGCGGGCGCTGCAGCAGGGCATCGGCCGCCGTGACAGCGTTCTCGCGCAGTAGACCGGCGGCCGGGCCGGCGAACGGCTCCAGACGCGGCGGCAGCGCGCCCTGGATCTGCGCCTCCACGTCGGTGTTGGCGAAGAGCGACTCCACCAGCTCCGCGGCCACGACCTGGCGCACCTCGTCGTCCTGCAGGAGGCGGGTGCTGACCTCGACCCAGTTGTCGGTGTCGAGGGCCTGGCGCTTGACCCAGACGGTGAGCGACGAGGCCACGAGCACGACGACCGCGAGAGCGAGGACGCTCCACACCAGCCACCGGCGCCCGACAAGCGATTCGATCCAACGGCCCATCAGACGGCCTCCTCGGCCTCGTGTGTGGTGGAGAGGTGCGCGTTCAGGATCGCGCCGCCGACCATCAGGCGGGCGATCAGGAAGAGCCACAGCAGCAGTGTGAGCGCCGCGCCGATCGTGCCGTAGACGGAGGATGCGCGCTCGGCCTGTGCGGCCAGGTAGTAGACGGTGAAGAACTGGATGCCCTCTATCCCGACGGCGACGACGAGCGCGCCCGGGACGAGCGCGCGCATCGACGGCGCCCGGTGCGGCAGGCGGGCGGAGACGCCGAGCCAGAGGACGAAGTACAGGCCCGTGGTTCCGAGCAGGGCCAGCAGGCCCCCGAGCGCCGTGACGTGCCGCAGCCACCCGATGAGCCCGGCGAGCACGACCGCCGCGATGACGATCGCCGTGAGCCAGAGGGACGCCTTCAGCGGGTTGCCGCCCCGGACCGGGCGCATGCCCCATGCGGCGGCGTGGCTGATGCGCAGGGCGCGCACGGCGCCCATGCCGGCGTACAGGGTTGCGAACAGGCCGACGAAGAGGGCGATCCACCAACCGGTCTGTCGTGCCCCGTCCTCGAGGGTGTCGGCGAGGAAACCACGCAGGCCGACGCTGTCGGAGATCTCGTCGGGCGCCTCGCCGTCGATGCTGGCGACCGCTCCGAGCGAGCCGACCATGAACAGCGAGAAGGGCAGCAGCCACAGGAAGAACCGATAGGCGAGGGCGCCGGCGAGCAGCCCTCCGAGCCGGGCGCGGTCGCGCTCGGCGACGTCGAATGCGAGCGCCACCGCCGGGGAGCGCTCACGCTCGGCCTCGGCCCATTCACGGGCGCGCTCGGCCCGGGCACGGCCACGATCGGCCTGCCTGCGAGCCCACGCAGCCGTCGCGGCGGCGCGCGGGCGGGCTCCGGATCCCCCGTCTTCCGGGATGTCTCGATCCACCGGAGCCCGCCCGCTCGCGCTCGACCCCGCGTCAGCTCAGGGCTTTTGCCTTCAACGCCGCGAACTCGTCCTGCGAGATCGCCCCGCTGTCGAGAAGCTGCTTCGCAGCAGCGATCTCCTGCGCGGGGCCTCCCGAACCGGCCACATCCTTCACGTAACCGTCGAACTCGGCCTTGGCGGCCTGCTGCTGGGCCATCGCCCGCTCGCTCATGCCCTTATGACGGGCGATGATGTAGATCAGGATCCCGAGTAGGGGGAAGACGACGAGGAGGAGCAACCAGCCCGCCTTCGCCCACCCCGACAAGTCGCGATCGCGGAAGAGGTCCGCGACGATCGAGACCATCATCATGATCACGGCGAAGAGCGCGTAGATCACGATGATCGTCCAGATCAGATCCCAGAAGCCGAAGTCGTCCATGTCCACTCCTGTGTCTTCCGGCGGGGGTCCCTGCCCTCCGGTGCGGGCAGAGTAGCGACCACAACGGCTGGGGCAAGGTGGTCCGCGCCATTTCGGACGGGCGGGGACCAGAAGGGGCGGTCCGGTTCCGGGGGCGGAGGAAGTCTTGACCCCCGCCCGTTATTTGCGTTCGACGGAAGTCCGATAAGGAGTGAGCCGGGCTCGGCCCGGCGTGCCCCCATAAACCACCGCCCGTCCCGGCGGTGTGGACAAGGACTTCCTCCTGATGCTGAAGCCTGCCCTCCCTCGGGTGGCTGCGCGTGCCCGCGCACCCCGAGAAGCACGTCGTGCCCGTCGAGGCCTCCGCGGCGCGATGATCTCCGGAGCGATCGTGGCCGCCCTCGCCGCGCCCGCGATGGCGAGCGCGGCGGCCAACCCGCTGACGTTCGACTACGACAACTCGAACGCGATCACCGCCTACGCCAAGCCCACGGGCGCGGTGGTCGTCGGCCGCAGCTTCACCAACACCGCGCTGATCGACCAGATCCAGGCGGGCGGTGGCGAGGTCTATCAGTACGTCAACGTGATCGACAGCTGGTGGACGAACTACACCGCCACGGGCGATCAGGCCGCCCTCTACGGCGGCCCGCGCACGAACCCGGCGTTTCTCTGGAAGCCCTCGCGCTCCAACTGGCCCGGCACCTACCTGACCGACATGCGGCCCGGCTCGCCCTGGATCCTGCACGCGGTGGACCATCTCAAGAAGTGGTTCCCGACGACCCACGCGAAGGGGATCTTCCTCGACGTGGTCGGAGAGCGGCTCTGGTCCAGCGCCTGGAGCTCGATGAGCGCCACCGAGAAGGCCGCCTGGACGGCGGGCAACCGCGACTTCGTACGCCGGCTGCGCGCCGCTCTGGGGCCGAAGGTGATCCTGGTGGCGAACAACATGTGGCAGAACGGCAACCCGGATCTCAACGGCGTCACCATCGAGCACCACCCCTTCTCGGCAGCCGTCCACTGGTCCGCCGTGACCGGCCGCTCGGACTGGTTCCGGCCCGTCCGCAACATGGTGATCGCCAACTCCACCTCCGAGGCCGTGCGCTGGGCCACGGTCCCCGGGGTCACGCACGTCAGCGCCCAGAGCAGCTACGGCGGGCCCGCCGCGCCGATCCTCCCCTTCAGCCTCCTGCCCGGTGCGGGTTCGAACGGCCCGCTGCCGACTCCGACGCCGACTCCGACGCCGACGCCGCCCCCGGCCTCCGGCGGCGCCGTGCTGTCGGG
>JAEMRL010000007.1:10525-17381 GCA_016463385.1 Thermoleophilia bacterium | reverse complement strand
GCCACCTCCTCCAGGCTCTGGAGGTTGTGGCCGGCCCGGACGACGTCGATGTGGGGCAGCGCGGCGGCCATGCCGCGGGCGAGGGGCTCGTAGCCGGCGGAGCCCTTGAGGGGGTTGAGCCAGATCACCCGGTGGGCGAGTCGCGCGAGCCTCTCCATCTGGCGGCCGAGCTCGTCGGGATCACCCACCTCGAGGCCGTCGGACAGGATCACGCAGACCGCCCCGCGCACCACCCGGGTGCGGCCGTGCTCGTCGAGCAGGCGCTTCAGCGACTCGCCGATCCGCGTGCCGCCGTCCCAGTCGGTGACCTCGGCGGCCGCGGCGGCGAAGGCGAGATCGGGGTCCGCGGCGCCGAGGGCACGCGTCATCCGGGTCAGCCGCGTGCCGAAGGCGAAGGCCTCCCAGCCCGGTCCGGTGCGCAGGGCGGCGTGGGCGAACATCGCCAGCGCCCGCGAGTAGGTCGACATCGACCCCGACACGTCGAGCATCAGCAGCAACCGCCGCGGTTGCACCCGCCGCCGCCGCCAGGCCCGGTCGATCGGATCGCCGCCGGTGCGCATCGCGCGGCGCAGCGTTCGCCGCAGGTCCGGGTCGCCCGAGCGGGCGGCGGCGCGGCGGCGGGTGCGGCGCATCGGCGGATCGAGCCGCAGGCGGGTCATCAGCCGCGCGAGCAGCGCCAGCTCGGAGGGTGTGCAGTCGGCGAAGCTCTTGGTGCGCAGGGCGTCGATGCCGCTCGCCAGGTTGCTCTCGGGCGAGTCGTCCACGTCGCCGGCGGCGACGGTGAGCTCGCTGGGCGCGACGACCGTCGAGAGGCGGTCGGCGACCTCCTGGCCGGACGGCGGCGCGCCGGTCTCGATGCCGAAGGCCGCCTCGAAGGCGCGGTCGAACGCGGGCAGGTCCTCGCGGCGGGAGATCAGCGTGGCCCGGGCCGCCCAGTAGAGGTCCTCCGGCCCGACCGCCTCGGCGCCGCGCGCCATCGACAGCACCCGCCCGGTGCCCACCGGCACCCCGGCCTCGCGCAGCCCGCGGGCGAGGGCGAGGGCGGGCCCGAGGTCGCCCGGCACTCAGATCACCTCGGGGAGGATCTTCCGCACGAGGGCCATGTCGTCGCGGTTCTTCACCGCGGCCCCGAGCGTCTCGGCGGCCGAGGCGGCGTCGATCCGCCCGATGCCGATGGCCGCGAGCGCGCGCGTCCAGTCGATCGCCTCGGCGGGGCCGGGGCGCTTCACCAGATCGAGGTCCCGCAGGCGCGCGACGACCTCGGCGACCGAGCGGGCGAGCGCCTCCGAGGCCTCGGGCGCGCGCAGCCGGATGATCGCCGTCTCGCGCTCGATGCCGGGGTAGTCGATCCAGTGGTAGAGGCAGCGCCGCTTGAGGGCGTCGTGCAGCTCGCGGGTGCGGTTGGAGGTCAGCACCACCACCGGCGGCGCGTCGGCGGTGATCGTCCCGATCTCGGGGATCGTCACGGCCGCGTCGGCCAGCACCTCCAGCAGGAAGGCCTCGAACTCCTCGTCGGCCCGGTCGATCTCGTCGATCAGCAGCACCGCCCCGGCCCCCGCACGCACCGCGCGCAGGAGGGGGCGCTCCACCAGGAACTCGGGGCCGTAGAGCTCGGCCGCCCGGCGCGACGGATCGAGCCCTCCGTCCTGGAGGGTCCGCGCGTAGAGGAGCTGGCGGGCGTAGTCCCACTCGTACAGCGCCTGGGCCGCGTCGATGCCCTCGTAGCACTGCAACCGGATCAACTCCGCGCCGGTCACGCGCGCCAGCGTGCGGGCGATCTCCGTCTTGCCGACGCCGGGCTCCCCCTCCAGCAGCAGCGGGCGCCGCAGGGTGAGGGCCAGGTAGACCGAGACGGCGAGACCCCGGTCGGCGAGGTACGACTCGCCCGCGAGGGCGGCCTCGAGCTGGTCGACGCCGGTGAAGGCCACGTGCCCTCCTGACTCGGTTCCCCTGTGACTTCGTGATGATATTGACGATCTTCCCGGCCGGCCGTAGGGTCGAACACCGGGAACGACACCGAGGTCCGCCCCACCCCCGTGCGTGACGTTCTGCCGACAATCGAGGGATGGATCCGCGACGGCAAGAGGGTCGCGATCTGCACGGTGGTGCGCGTCGAGCGCTCCGCCCCCCGCCTTCCGGGCAGTGTCATGGCGGTCGCCGACAGCGGCGAGGTCGCCGGGTCGGTCACCGGCGGATGCGTCGAGTCGGCGCTCTACGAGCAGACCGGCGAGGTGCTCGCCGGGGGGCCTGCGCGCCTGGCCACCTTCGGCATCGTGGACGACGAGGCCTTCGACGTCGGCCTGCCCTGCGGCGGCACGGTCCACGTCTTCATCGAGATGCTCGACCCGGCGGTGTTCGCCGAGGTCGCCGCGGCGATCCGCGCGGATCGCCCGGTCGCCTATCTGACGACGGTCTCGGGCCCGCACCCGGGTGGCGCGCGCGTCGTGGGGCGCGAGGGCGACCCGGCCGATGCCGCCGCCGCCGCGGCCCAGCCCCTGCTGACCCTGGGCGAGAGCGCCGTCGTGGCCGTGGAGGGCGTCGAGGTGTTCGTCTCGTCCCTGGTGCCGCGCCCGGCGATGTACATCTTCGGCGCGATCGACTTCGCGTCCGCCCTCGCGACGGTCGGCCGTTTCCTGGGCTACCGGGTGACGGTGTGCGACCCGCGCTCCCTGTTCATCACCCCGGCCCGCTTCCCCGATGCCGACGAGCTGGTCACGCAGTGGCCCCACGACTTCCTCGCGCACGCCCCGGTGGACGAGCGCACCGCCATCTGCGTCCTGACCCACGACGAGAAGTTCGACGTCCCCGCGCTGAAGGTGGCGGTGACCACCCCTGCCCGCTACATCGGCGCGATGGGCAGCAGCCGCACAACGGCGCGCCGCCGCGCGCGGCTCATCGAGGAGGGGGTCTCCGAGGACGAGCTGGCGCGCGTCCACGCGCCCATCGGGCTGGCGATCGGCTCGCGCACCCCCGAGGAGGTGGCGCTGGCGATCGGCGCCCAGATCGTGTCCGTGACCAACCGCGTCCCCGCGCCCGCGGTGGCGTGACCGTGCGGTGAGCGGTCGCGGGCCCGCGCGACGGCCCAACCCGTGGCTCGCGCTGGACGCGACGGCCGACCCCGTGGAGCGGGCGCGCGAGCTGCGCCGCGCCCACGCCGAGTTCGCCGTCGCGGGCGCGCCCGAGCCCGCCACGGCCGTGCGCGGCGTCATCGCCGAGTCGTGGCGCCGCTCCGCCAGCGCCGGCGTGCGGCCCGAGGGGCACGTCGTGCCGCGGGTCCACTCGGACGCCGAGCTGCGCGACCTGCGCGAGGAGCACCCGCTCGCCCGGATGATGCCGACCTTCCGCAACCTGCTCCTCGACGTGGCGCAGGCGGTGGAGCACCTGATGGTGGTCTGCTCCGCCGACGGCGTGCTGCTGTGGGTGGAGGGCTCGGCCCGCGCGCGCGTCGCCGCCGAGGACCGGATGAACTTCGCCGAGGGGACGCTCTGGAGCGAGGCCGGCGCCGGCACCAACGCCCTCGGCACGGCCCTCGCGGTGCGCCATCCGGTGCAGGTCTTCGCCGCCGAGCACTACAACGCGTCGGTCCACCCGTGGACCTGCTCGGCCTCGCCGGTCTTCGAGCCGCGCACCGGCCGCCTGCTCGGCACGGTCGATCTCACAGGCCCCTTCCGGATGGCCCATCCGCACTCGCTCGCCCTCGTGACCGCCGCCGCCGGGGCCGCAGCGGGCTCGGTGCACCAGGAGATGTGGCGTCACGACGAGCGCCTGCGCGAGCAGTACGTCCGCCGGCTCGCGCACCTCGGCCGCCGGCCGACCGGGGTGGTGACCAGCGCGGGACGGGTGGTGATGGCGAACCCGGTCGGCTGGCTCGGCACCCACGTCGGCATCCCCGGCGAGAGCGGCATCGGCTTCCTCCCCGGCGGGGCGACCTTCCGCGCGGAGGAGATCGCGGGCGGGTCCGGGTACCTGGTGTGGGCGGCCGAGCCCGGCGAGGCCCCGCCCCGCCGCCGGCTGCGGCTGCGCGTGCTGGGGGGCGCCGAGGCGTGGCTCGACGACCAGCCGCTGCACCTCTCACCGCGCCACGCCGAGATCCTGACCCTGCTGGCCGTGGCGCCCGGCGGGCTCTCGGCCGAACGGCTCGGCGCCGCGCTCCACGGCCCCGGTGGCTCGCTGACGACCGTCCGCAGCGAGGTCTCCCGGCTGCGCCGCCAGCTCGGCTCGGCGCTCATCACCCGCCCCTACCGCCTCGAGGCCGACGTGCAGGCCGACGCCCTCGAGGCCATCGCGCTCGCGGCGGACGGCAGGGCCGCCGAGGCGCGCGCCCTGACGGAGGGGCGGACCCTGCTCCCGGGGTCCACGGCCCCGGGGATCGCGCGGCTCCGCGCCGAGCTGGCCCGCGCCCTCGGCGCCGGCATCGCCGCCGGCCCCGGAGCGGCCTAGGAGGCTGCAACCCCCTTGCAACGTTTGACGCTAACTCCCGCGCGCCATTAGATCGGCCGACGCCACCCCGAAGGAGCCGGTACGTGAAGCTGGAGCATTCGTTCGAGGTCCCGGCATCGCCCGAGAGGACGCTCACGACGCTGCTGGACGCCGAGAGGGTGATCCCGTGCATGCCGGGCGCCACGCTGACCGAGATCGTCGACCCGACCACGTGGAAGGCCACGATGGCCGTCAAGCTCGGGCCCGTGGGGATGCAGTTCCTCGTCGACGTGAAGATGCTCGAGCGCGACGACGAGCGGCACTCGGTGCGGCTCGGGGTGAGCGGGCGCGACACGCGCGGCAAGGGGGGCGCGGAGGGCACGGTCGATTCGGTGCTGAGCCCGGTCGGCACCGGCACCCGGGTCGACATGGTCACCGACCTCCGCTTCTCGGGGCAGGTCGCCCAGCTCGGGCGGCCGGGGGTGGTGCAGGACGTCTCCAACAAGCTGGTCGACCAGTTCGCGGGCTGCATCAAGGCGCAGCTGTCCGAGTCGCCCGAGGAGGCGGCCGCCGCGATGGTCGAGGCACAGAAGCCCCTCTCGGGCTTCTCACTGGCGATCGCGGCGCTCGCGTCCGCGATCAAACGGCTCTTCGGCCGCGGGAGCGACCGGAACGAAGGGGGATCGGCGTGAAGCGCATCACGGTCACGGTCAACGGCGTCAAGCACGAGGCCGAGGTGGAGGAGCGCGAGCTGCTCGTCTACTTCCTGCGTGAAGGACTGGGTCTGACGGGCACCAACGTGGGCTGCGACACCTCGTCGTGCGGCACCTGCACGATCCATCTCGACGGCCAGTCCGTGAAGGCCTGCACCCTGCTCGCCGTGCAGGCGGACGGCGCCGAGGTGACGACCATCGAGGGTCTCGCCAACGGCGGGCTGCACCCGATGCAGGCCGCCTTCCAGGAGCACCACGGCCTGCAGTGCGGCTACTGCACCCCCGGGATGATCATGGCGGCGGTCGGGCTCCTCGAGGAGAACCCGAAGCCCAGCGAGGACGAGATCCGCCACGGCCTGGAGGGCAACCTCTGCCGCTGCACCGGCTACCACAACATCGTGAAGGCCGTCGCGGCCGTCGCGAACGGCTGAGGAGGGCGTCATGGCGACCACCGAACGTCCCGCGCCCTCCATCGGGCAGCGCAAGCAGCGCAAGGAGGACCCGGAGCTCATCACCGGCAAGTCGCGCTACGTCGACGACATCAGCATCCCCGGGATGCTCTGGGTCTACGTCGTGCGCAGCCCGTTCGCGCACGCGCGCATCAACGGCATCGACCTCTCCGAGGCCCTCGCGGCCCCGGGCGTCGTCGCGGCGTACACCGGCGAGACCCTCGAGATGGGGCCGCTGGTGATGGCCTGGCCGATCAACGACGAGTGCAAGGCGCCGGCGCACCTGCCGCTCACCAAGGACAAGGCCCGCTACGTCGGCGACCCGGTCGCCGTGGTGGTGGCCGACAGCCGCGTCCGCGCCAAGGACGCCGCCGAGCTGGTCCAGGTCGACTGGGAGCCCCTGCCGGCCGTGACCGACATCAAGGAGGCCCTCGCCGACGGCGCGCCGATCGTCCACGAGGAGTACGGGACCAACGACGCCGGCAGCTGGATCATGTCGCGCGACTCCCCGGCGCCGATCCGCAACCCCTCGGGCCCGTACTTCGAGGACCCCGACATGGTGACGATCACGGAGGAGTACTACCTCTCCCGCCTGATCCCGAACGCCATGGAGCCGCGGGGCGTGGTGGTGGACGTGAACTCCGCGATGGGCGAGTACACGGTCTACTCGGCCACCCAGATCCCGCACATCCTGCGCACCACGCTCACGATCACCTGCGGAGTGCCCGAGGCGAAGCTGCGCGTCGTCGCCCCGGACGTCGGCGGCGGCTTCGGCTCGAAGCTGGAGGCCTACCCGGAGGACGCGATCTGCCTGACGATCGCCAAGGTGCTCGGCCGGCCGGTGAAGTGGATCGAGGAGCGCTCGGAGGGCTACGTCGCCACGCTCCACGGTCGCGAGATGTACCAGCAGATCGAGCTGGCATCGACGAAGGACGGGATCCTGAAGGCCGTCCGGGTGAAGCTGTGGGCCTCGATGGGCGCCCACATGCGCATCATCACGCCCGGCATCCCGATGCTCGGCGCCTGGCTCTACGCCGGCTGCTACGACGTCGAGGGCTACGACTTCGAGTACACGAACGTCTTCACCAACAACACGTTCACCGACGCCTACCGCGGCGCGGGGCGCCCCGAGGCGACCTACGCCATCGAGCGGGCGATGGACGCGCTGGCGCGGAAGCTCGGGATGGACCCCGTCGAGCTCCGGCGCAAGAACTTCATCTCCAACGACAAGTTCCCGAACTACACGATCGCCTCGGGGCTGACGATCGACTCGGC
>JAEMRL010000007.1:0-10425 GCA_016463385.1 Thermoleophilia bacterium | reverse complement strand
TTCTCGCAGATCGTCGCCGACCAGCTCGGCGTCGACTTCGACGACGTCGAGGTGCTGCACGGCGACACGCAGGTCGTGCCGCTCGGCCTCGACACCTACGGAAGCCGCGGCCTGTCGGTCGGCGGCGTCGCGCTCTGGAAGGCGGGCGAGAAGATCATCGAGAAGGCCCGGAAGATCGCGGCCCACGAGCTGGAGTGCGCCGAGGAGGACCTCGAGTTCGCCGGCGGCAACTTCACGGTGAAGGGGACCGACCGCTCGGCCAACATCAAGGCGCTCGGGTTCAGCGCGTGGAGCGCCCACAACCTCCCCGACGGGATGGAGCCCGGCCTCACCGCGACGCACCTCTACGACCCGCCGAACTTCTCCTGGCCGAACGGCGCCCACGCCTGCGTGGTCGAGGTCGACACGGAGACCGGCTCGATCGACCTGCTCCGCTACATCGCCGTGGACGACTGCGGCGTGCGGATCAACCCGATGGTCGTGGAGGGGCAGGTGCACGGCGGCGTCGCCCAGGGCATCGCCGAGGCCCTCTTCGAGGAGGCCACCTACGACAGCGAGGGCAACCTCCAGCACGGCACCATGACCACCTACATGGTGCCGGGACCGCCGGAGCTGCCGAGCTTCGAGCTCGACCACACCGTCACCCCGAGCCCGACCAACCCGATGGGCGTGAAGGGCGTGGGCGAGGCGGGCACCATCGCCGCCCCGCCGGCCGTCATCAACGCGGTCGTGGACGCCCTGTCGCACCTCGGCGTCACCAACGTCGGCCGTCCGGCCACGCCCGAGAGAGTCTGGAACGCGATCCAGGAGGCCCGGCGATGATCCCGTCGTCGTTCGACTACGAGGTCGCCGAGTCGGTCGACCACGCCCTCGAGTTGCTGCGCACCAAGGAGGACCCCAAGCTGATCGCCGGGGGGCACAGCCTGCTGCCGCTGATGAAGCTGCGGCTCGCCCGCCCGGGCACGCTCGTCGACATCGGGCGCCTCGGCGGCCTGCGCGGCGTGCGCGACGCCGGCGACCACCTGGCGATCGGCGGGCTCACCCGCCACCACGACCTCAACACCGACCCGCTGGCGCGCCAGCACTGCCCGCTGATCGCCTACGCGGCGGGCCTCGTCGGTGACCCGCAGGTGAGGCACCGGGGCACCATCGGCGGATCGCTCGCCCATGGCGATCCGGCCTCGGACCTCCCGACCATCTGCCTCGTGCTCGACGCCGTGATCGTGGCGCGCGGGCCGGGCGGAGAGCGCACGATCGACGCGTCGGGCTTCTTCAACGGCTTCTTCGACACGGCGCTCGCCGAGGACGAGATCATCACCGAGGTCCGGGTCCCCAAGACCGGCTCGGCCGGGTGGAGCTACCTCAAGTTCCGCCAGCGCGCGCTCGACTGGGCGACGGTCGGCGTGGCCGCGGTGGTCGGCGCGAGCAACGGCTCGATCCAGGGGGCGAAGGTCGCCTTCACCAACATGGGTCAGACGCCGCTGCGCGCCACGGCGGTCGAGGCGGCGCTCGCGGGGGCGCCCCGCGACGCGGTCGCCGCGGCGGCCCAGAAGGCCGACGAGGGCACCGACCCGCCCAGCGACACCTGGGCGACCGGCGACTTCCGGCGCCACCTGGCCCGCGTCCTCACGGGGCGGGCCGTCGAGGAGGCGCTGTCCCGATGACCGCCGTTCCGGCCGGGCCCCCCGACGGGCCCGGCCGGGCGCGGGCGCGTACCCTCGGTCGATGAGCACCTCGACACCCCTCCAGGACGGGTTCGGACGGGTCCATCGCTCGCTGCGGGTGTCGGTCACCGACCGCTGCAACCTGCGCTGCCGCTACTGCATGCCGGCCGAGGGGATGGCGTGGCTCGGCCGTGAGGAGCTGCTGACCGACGACGAGCTCGAGCGCGTCGTGCGGGTGTTCGCGCGCATGGGCGTGACCGAGCTGCGCATCACCGGCGGCGAGCCCCTCGTGCGACCCGGGCTCCCCGGCCTGATCGGCCGCCTGCGCCGGGTGGAGGGCATCCGCGAGATCGCGATGACCACCAACGGCGTCCTGATCGCCGGCGCCATCGACGCGCTGGTGGACGCCGGCCTCGACCGGGTGAACGTCTCGATCGACTCGCTCGACCCGGAGCGCTTCGCGGCCATCACCCGCCGCGACGACCTGGCCCGGGTGCTCGAGGGCCTCGCGGCCTGCGAGCGGCACGCGTCGCTGCGCCCGATCAAGGTCAACGCCGTCGCCCTGCGCGGCGTCAGCGAGCCGGACGTGCTGCCGCTCGCCGAGCTCGCCCGCGAGCGCCCCTACGTGGTCCGCTTCATCGAGGTGATGCCCCTCGACGCGCCGCGCGAGTGGACCCGCCAGGCGGTGCTCTCCAGCGGCGAGCTGCGCGCGATGATCGGCGCCCGCTGGCCGCTCGAGCCGATGGACCCCGAGCGCGCCTCGGCCACCGGCACGCGCTGGCGCTTCGCCGACGGGGCCGGCGAGCTGCAGTTCATCTCCTCGGTCACCGAGCCCTTCTGCGCCAGCTGCGACCGGCTGCGCCTCACCGCCGACGGCGCCGGCGAGCTGCAGTTCATCTCGTCTGTCACCGAGCCCTTCTGCGCCAGCTGCGACCGGCTGCGCCTCACCGCCGACGGCCAGCTGCGCACCTGCCTCTTCGCCGAGTGGGAGACCGACCTGCGCGGTCCCCTGCGCGAGGGCGCATCCGACGAGCGCCTGGCGGCGATCGCGCTCGACGCCGTCTCGCGCAAGGGCGCCGGTCACGGGATGGCCGATCCGGCGTGGACCTACACCGGCCGCCCCATGAGCATGATCGGCGGATGACACCGGCCGTCCCGGCCCGGCACGCCGCGATCGTCCTCGCCGGCGGGCGGTCCGGGCGGATGGGCGAGGACAAGGCCGCGATCGCCTGGGAGGGCACGACGCTGCTGGGCCGGGCCGTCCGGGAGCTCTCGGGCATCGGCGTGGTGGTCGTGGTGCGGGCCCCCGGGCAGGAGCTGCCGCCGCTCCACGCCGCGATCGTCACCGACGACGCCCATCCCGATCGCGGGCCGCTGCAGGGGCTGGCCTCGGGCCTCCGGGCGGTGGGCGCCGGCGCGACGGCGTTCGTCTGCGCCGTGGACATGCCGCTCATGGACGCCGCGTTCGCGAACCGCGTCCTCGCCGCGCTCGACTCCGGTGCCGACGCGGCGGTGCCGGTCGTGGACGGGCGCCTGCAGCCTCTCGCCGCCGCCTATCGCAGCGAGGTGGCCGACCGGGCCGAGGCGCTGCTCGCCCGGGGCGGGCGGAGCCTCATGGCGCTGCTCGACGTCCTGGACGTCCGCCGGCTCGACGACCTGCCGGGGGCCGCCGCCGCCGTCCACAACGTCAACACGCCCGCCGAGCTGGAGGCGGCCCGTCAGGCGAGTCGCGAGAAGCGCACCAGCGACCCGGCCGTGCCGTCCTCGTCCTCGCCCACCCAGGCGAGCGCCGTCGCGCCGGACAGCGACGTCACCGCGTGAGGGCCCTGGTCGGGTCGCGGCGTGAGCCCCTCCGGCCCCTCCACACAGCGCAGCAGTTCGGCGCGCCCGGGCCGCGTCTCGGCCGCCGCGGTCAGCGGCGCCCGGTGCCACCAGTCGTTCCGCGCGCCGAGCAGGGGCCGCCCGAGCAGGTGGAAGGCGACCGCGGCCGAGGCGGGGTTGCCGGGCAGCCCCAGCACCACCTGGTCGCCGCGGCGGCCCAGGTAGGTGGGGTGGACGGGCCGCGCGCGGACGCCACGGGCGACCTCCTCCACCCCGAGCCGCTCCAGGGCCGGGCGCACCAGGTCGTGGTCACCGGCCGAGATGCCGCCGTTGGTCACGACGACGTCCGGCCGGCCGCCGCCGGCCGCGTCGAGCAGCGCCGCCAGCGCGGCGACCGTGTCCCCGAGATGGTCGCCCACCGTCACCGAGGCGACGACCAGCGCGCCGGCGGCCACCGCCTGCGCGGCGAGCCCGTGGCGGCTGGAGTCGTGGACCTCGTCCGGGCCCGCGGCGGCGCCGAGCGCGACGAGCTCGGCGCCGGTGGCGAGGATCGCGACGCGGGGGCGGCGCGCGCAGCGCACCTCGGCCCGGCCCATCGCGCCGAGGGCTCCCACCTCATGCGGGGCCACCCGGTGGCCGCGGCCGAGCAGCAGCTCGCCCTCGCGGATCGTCTCGCCGCGCCGGCGCACGTCGCGCCCGGCCGCGACGGCCTCCGTCACGACCACCGTCGTCCCGTCCACGCGCGCGATCTCGCGCCGCGCCACCGCGTCGGCGCCCTCGGGCAGCGAGGCGCCGGTCGAGACCGCGATGGCGCACCCGGGGGCGAGGGCGACGCCGGCCGGGAGCCCGGCCGCGCTCTCGCCGGTCATGGTCAGGGGCCCGGGCGTGTCGGCCGCCCGAACGGCCCAGCCGTCCATCGCCGAGCCGGCGTGCGCCGGCAGGTCGCGGCCGGCCCGGACGTCCTCCGCCAGCACGCGGCCGGCGGCCTCGGGAACCGGCACCGGCTCCGCGGGCATCGCCGGCGCGAGCCCGTGGGCGAGGTCGAGGGCCTCCTGCACTCCGATGCCACGTCGTACGCTCATGCCGTGATCGTCTCATGAGCGCGAGCGCGCCCCGGCGGCAGGTCCTCTCCGTACGCGGGGACGAGCGGCGCGTGCGCCGCGACCGGCTGGCCGCGGAGGAGCCGATGGAGATCCGGGTCACCGATCCCTCGGGCGTCACCGTGCCCGTCGCGGTGACCATGCGCACGCCGGGCGACGACTTCGCCCTGGCGGCCGGGTTCCTCGTGACCGAGGGCGTGGTGGAGCCCGGCTCGATCCGCCGCGTGGCCTACTGCGACGACGTGGAGGGCGAGCAGCTCTTCAACGTCGTGACCGTCACCACCACGGCCGCCGCGGTGATCGGCGAGGCGCGCCGGGTCGCGGCCACCTCGGCCTGCGGGATCTGCGGCACCACCAGCCTCGACGAGGTCGAGGTGCGCTGCGCGCCCCTCGCCGCCGGGCCGGTTCTGACGCGGGGTGTGCTGCTCGGCCTGCCCGGTGCGCTGCGCGCCGGGCAGCGGGTCTTCGACCAGACCGGCGGGCTCCACGCGGCGGGCCTGTTCGACCCCGGCGGCGCGTTGCTCTGCGTCCGCGAGGACATCGGGCGCCACAACGCGGTCGACAAGGTGGTCGGCGTCGCCGCCCTCGACGACGCGCTGCCCCTGGCCGACCGCGCCCTGATGGTCTCGGGGCGCGCCGGCTTCGAGATCGTGCAGAAGGCGGCCGTCGCGGGCATCGGCCTTGTCGCCTCCGTCTCTGCGCCCTCGAGTCTCGCCGCCGACGCCGCCGAGCGGTTCGGGCTGACCCTGGTGGGCTTCCTGCGCGGCGACGGGTACAACGTCTACACGCACCCGGAGCGCATCCTCGGCTGACGGGCCGTCCCCGGGGCTCAGGTCGTGCCCGCTCCATGCCGTAGTCGGGGCATGTCCGATACCCGCGAGTGCCGCCGTCGCCTTCCGCGCCCGACCTACGCCAACATCACCGCGACCCTGGCCCTGATCGCCGCCTGCTCCGGGACGGCGGTCGCCGTCGCGCCCCAGCTCGCCGACCGGTCGGTCTCGGCGCGCGCGATCCAGCCCGAGGCCGTCCGCGCGTCGCACATCGCGCCGGGGTCGATCCGGAACGTCCACATCGATCGGAACGCGATCGACGGTTCGAAGATCCGGGGAATGGTGATGCGTCTCCGCGGCCCCCTGCCCGTCGGCGTCCAGGCCCAGGGCCGCGTCCAGGCGGAGGGAGCATCCGGGCTCGCGCGGATCCGCGTGGTCGGCCCGAGCGCCACCCCGCAGGTCTACCCCGGGTTCCCAGGCGCCTACAGCGACTGCTTCGCGAACACATGCCCCGACCGCACCGCCCACATGGCCACCAGGGCGACGGCGCAGGCGAGTTGTCCGGCGGGCACGGTCCTGCTCTCGGGTGCGGTGGCGGTGTCGGGCGGGAGCGGTACGGCACCCGGCAGCTACACCCCCGGCTACGCCGGCGCGCGGACGTACACGGGGACGTGGACCGTCACGCCATCCGCAGCGTCGTCGAGCATCGATCCGGACTCGGAGACGGCGACTGCCGTCGGCAACTTCTCCGGCGTCTTCGCGTCGCCGCCCAACGGGGGGATGGGCTCCTTCTCGGGCTCCTCCGGGCAGCCCGACGGGTATGCGTCCTCCGCCCGGGAGATCGCCGAGGCCGTCCCCCCCGTCTCGGCCCCGGCCGGGCCGATCCCCGGGATCGGCGTCCAGGCCGTCGCCTACTGCCTCGCGCTCGTGAACGCCGCCGGCTGACGCGACCCGCGACTCCGGGCGCGGGGTATGGTCAGCCATGGCCCGGAACCGTTCCCGCCGTCGCGACGCGAGCATGCCCGCGCCCGAGCCCGACATCGACGAGACGGCGATCCGGGTCTCCGGGCCGCAGCGCACGTCGGCCGGGCTGACGGCCGTGCGCACGGCCCTCGCCCACGCCGTCGGCGAGATGGGCGTGGCCCGCACCTCGAAGACCCTGCGCCGGGTCAACCAGGCCGACGGCTTCGACTGCCAGGGCTGCGCCTGGGCCGACCCCGACCCCGGCCACCGGCACGCCGCCGAGTTCTGCGAGAACGGCGCGAAGGCCGTCGCCGAGGAGGGGACGCTCCGGCGCGTCGGCCCGGAGTTCTTCGCGCGTCACACGATCGCCGAGCTCGACGAGCGCAGCGACTACTGGCTCGGCCAGCAGGGGCGCCTCACCCATCCGATGGTGCGGCGCGACGGCGCCGAGCGCTACGAGGAGATCGGCTGGGACGAGGCGTTCGCGCTGATCGGCGACCACCTCGGTGGCCTGGCGGGCCCCGACGAGGCCGTCTTCTACACCTCGGGGCGCACGTCCAACGAGGCGGCCTTCTCCTACGGCCTGCTCGCGCGCGCCTTCGGCACCAACAACCTGCCCGACTGCTCCAACATGTGCCACGAGTCGACCTCCGTCGCCCTCGCGGAGGTGATCGGCATCGGCAAGGGCTCCGTGTCGCTGGAGGACGTCCACGCGGCCTCGCTGATCGTGATCGCCGGCCAGAACCCGGGGACCAACCACCCGCGGATGCTGAGCGCACTCGAGACCGCCAAGAAGCGCGGCGCGCGCATCCTGGCGATCAACCCGCTGCCCGAGGCCGGGCTGATCAACTTCCGCAACCCGCAGACGCCCCGCGGCATCGTGGGCGGCGGCACCGACCTGGCCGACCGCCACCTGGCGATCCGGGTGAACGGCGACCTGCCCCTCTTCCAGGCGATCGGCGCGCTGATCCTCGAGGCCGAGGAGGCCGCCGCCGATACCGGCCGCCCCGGCGCCGTGCTCGACCGGGCATTCATCGAGGAGAGCACCGAGGGGTTCGACGCCTGGGCGGCCAACGTGCGCGGCCTCGACTGGGACCACGTGCTGCGCGCCACCGGCCTCACGCGCGAGGAGATCGAGGCCGCCGCGGCGATGTTCGTCGACTCGCCGCGCACGGTGATCTGCTGGGCGATGGGCATCACCCAGCACCGCAACGCGGTCGCGACGATCAAGGAGTTCGTGAACGTCGCCCTGCTGCAGGGCAACATCGGGCGCCCGGGCGCCGGGCTCTGCCCGGTGCGCGGGCACTCCAACGTGCAGGGCGACCGCACCATGGGCATCTGGGAGCGCCCGCCGGCCTGGTTCCTCGACGCGATCGAGGCCGAGTGCGGCTTCTCGCCGCCGCGCGAACCGGGCCTCGCGGTGGTCGAGGCGATCCGCGCGCTGCGCGACGGGCGGGCCCGCGTGTTCATCGGCATGGGCGGCAACTTCGCCGCCGCGACGCCCGACAGTGAGGTGACCTTCGCCGCGCTGCGCTCGGCCGACCTCACCGTCCAGGTCTCCACCAAGCTCAACCGCTCCCACGTCGTCTGCGGGCGCACGGCGCTGATCCTGCCCGCGCTCGGGCGTAGCGAGCGCGACGTCCAGGCGTCCGGCGAGCAGTTCGTCACGGTCGAGGACTCGATGTCGTCCGTCCACGCCTCCCGCGGCCGGCTCGATCCGGCCGGGCCCCTGCTGCGCTCGGAGATGTCGATCGTCTGCGGCATGGCCCGCGCGCTCTCCGGCCGCGCGCCCGCCGTGGCCGGGATCGGCTGGGACGCGTTCGAGGACGACTACGACGCGGTGCGCGCCCACATCGCACGGGTGATCCCCGGCTGCGAGGACTACTCGCGCCGCGCGGCGGAGCCCGGGGGCTTCACCCTGCCGCACCCCCCGCGCGACCGGCGCGAGTTCACCACGCCGTCGAAGCGCGCCGTGTTCTCGGCGAGCCCCGCCGAGGTCGTCACCGTCCCCGAGGGCCGCCTGCTGCTGCAGACCCTGCGCAGCCACGACCAGTTCAACACGACCATCTACGGGCTCGACGATCGTTACCGCGGGATCTCGGGAGGGCGCCGGGTGGTCTTCCTGCACCCCGACGACATCGGCGCCTTCGGCCTGGAGGACGGTCAGCGCGTCGATCTGGTGTCGGAGTGGGAGGACGGCGCCGAGCGCCGCGTGCGGGGCTTCCGCGTCGTCCCGTACCCGACGCCCCGTGGATGCGCGGCCGCCTACTACCCCGAGACGAACCCACTGGTCCCGCTCGACTCGGTCGCGCTCGGCAGCCTCTGCCCCGCCTCGAAGTCGGTGATCATCCGGCTCGAGCCGCCGGCGGCCGCGCCGGTCACGACCCCCGGTGCCGGAGTCGTCCACAAGGACGCGCCCGAGCCGTCGCACATGTCCTGAGCCTCGCGCCGCTCCGGAGGGCCGCGCGAACCGGCAGGATGCCGACACACGCGAGACGACGAAAGGCGCGACATGGAGATCACCCGGACCCACTCGAGCACCCGGCCGGGGCCGGCCGACTGGTTCACCGGTCAGGTGTGGATCGACGACATCGCGGCGCCGCCGCCGCCCTCGCGGCTGCACATCGTGAGCGTCCACTTCACGCCCGGCGCGCGCACGGCCTGGCACACGCACCCGATCGGCCAGGTGCTGCACGTCACCGAGGGCGTCGGCCTGGCCCAGCGCCGCGGCGCCCCGCCCGAGATCATCCGCGCCGGCGACACGATCCGCTTCGAGCCGGGCGAGGAGCACTGGCACGGCGCGGCGCCCGAGCACTTCATGACCCACCTGGCCCTGCACGAGCACGCCGAGGACGGCGTCGCCACGCACTGGCTCCCGCACGTCACCGACGCGGAGTACCACGGCGGCCAGTGACCCTGCCGCCGGGTCTGCGGGAACCAGCGGTAAGCCGGATGTAATGATCTCCACCGCCGGGGGGCGTGGGCGCCGGATACCGGTCTAGGTTGGCGCTCATGCCCCGCCCGCACGCCATACGCCGGACCGCCCTCGGGGGCATGGTGGCCGCGCTCGCCGGCTGCGGCCTCCTCGTCGGCCTCGGCACCGCGGCCGCCCCGGCCGACACCCCGGACCTCGCGCCGCTCCTGCCGACCGGCCTGTCGAACGTCAACGACCGCTGGGTCGACACGCGACAGATCCCCGGGCGCACGCTGTACCGCTTCGACACCGTGATCCTGAACGTGGGGGGCGGCGCGTTCGAGGTCTACCGCGACGCCGCGGGGACCACGTACCAGCGCATCTGGAACGGCGGCGACCCGGGAGGCATCGGCTCACCCAAGAGCTTCCCGGGCGGCGCCCCCGGAGCGGAGGACCGGGCGCTCGGCTCTGGCGGCGCGGGCCAGCCGAACGCGCTGCGCTACTCGTCGGCCTACGGGCACGACCACTTCCACTCCCAGCGGATCGCGTCCTACACGCTGCTGACTCCGGCCGGCGCCCCCGTCGCCGAGGCGGCCAAGAACTACGCGGGCTTCTGCCTCTACGACAGCTGGGGCCCGCCGGCCTCCGGCACCCCCGCCCGCTACCCCGCGGGCACCGGGGCGAACGGCGCCTGCGCGTCCGGCCAGCCGGGGTACACCGGCCTGCTGAGGATGGGCATCCAGGCCGACTGGGGCGACTTCTACGGCTCGCAGCTCTACGACCAGTGGGTCGATGTGACCGGCGTCACGCCGGGCACCTACCGGTTGCGCGCGACGGTCGATCCCGACGGGCTCTACCAGGAGTCGAACGAGGCCAACAACACCGTCGAGGCCGCCTCCGTGACGATCCCGGGCGTGGTCGCGAGCCCCGCCTCGGTCGCCACGCCGACCGGCTCGCCCGTCGCGGTCCCGCTCTCGGCGAGCGTCGTGGGCGCCTCGGTAAAGACGCGCAGGAGCGACTGCACCGACGCCCAGACCACCCTCGCGAGCTGCATGGTGACCGCCGGCGCCAGCGCCGTCACGCTCGCCGTCGCCCAGCCGCCGGCCGGGCGCGGAGCGGTGACCCTCAAGGGCACCACCGCGACCTACACGCCCCCGCCGGGCTTCTCCGGCTCGGCGACCTTCACCTACACC
>JAEMRL010000245.1 GCA_016463385.1 Thermoleophilia bacterium | reverse complement strand
CCTCGAGGAGGGCCTGGACCGCATCAAGAGGGGGCTCGAGGCGCTCTAGGCGCTCTCGCCCCAGCGGTACGCACGTCGCGAAGGCGGCCCCTCGGGGCCGCCTTCGTCGTTCTCAGTGCCGCCCGACCGCCACGATCGCGAGGCCGCTGTCGGTGGTCGAGGCGGGCACGAGGCGCTCGTGGATGGCGATCCCCTCGGCCGACCAGCGCATCTCCACCAGCGGCCGGCGCGGCGTCCCGCCCGCGACGACGGCTCCGGACTCGCCGTTGGCCAGCCGGACCAGGGTGCCGAGCGGGTACATGGCGAGGCCGTCGGCGAACGCCCGCACGACCCTCGGGTCCCAGGCGCGGCCGGCCAGTCCCTCCACCAGGTCCATCGCCTGGGCCGGTGTGAGCGTCTCGCGGTAGGGGTGGACGTGCGTGGCGGCCGAGTAGAGGTGGCAGATGCCGACGGCCTGCGCCTCCTCGAGGATGTCCCCGGCCCTCAGCCCGTTGGGGTAGCCGCTGCCGTCCACGTGCTCGTGGTGCTGGAGGGCGACCTCGCAGATCTGGGGCGCGAGCACCGGGGCGAGGGGCTCCAGAAGCATGCTGCCGACGTAGGGGTGCAGGCGCATCACGCGCACCTCCTCCGTGTTCAGCGCACAGGGCTTGAAGACGGCCTCCTCGGGGAGCCGCAGCATTCCGATGTCGGCGAAGAGGCCGGAGATCGTCGCGTGCACCAGGCGTGTCGCCTCCCACCCGCGCCGCACCCCGATCATCGCGACCATCAGGGCGGTGTCCATGCTCGGCCCGAGGAAGCCGGGGCGCAGGCCGAATCGCCGCAGCAGATCGGTCGCGGCGTTCGATGCGGCGACCGCCTCGATCGCCTCCTGCAGCACCTCGGCCGCGCGCTGGCCGACGGCCGGGTCGTGCGCGATCGTCTCCGGGCGCCTGTTGCTCAGGTTGCCACGCAGCACCTCGACCATCGTCGCGCAGACGTCGCGGCGATCGGCGACCGCGGGGCTCATCCGCGGGTCTCCGATCGGGTCTCACCGGGGCCCGCGAGGCGCCTCTGAAGGGTTCGATTTCGCATCCGTCCAACGGATACATCGTTGGTCGGGTTGCGAAATCAAGCGCTGAGGATGTCGCTAAAACTATCCTCCAGTGCGCAGTAAAACCTGATGAGCAGGCCGATCTCGGGGATCAGGCCTTCCCGTAGACGGGGATCGCCGCGCCGGTGACGGCGCTCGCCTCGGCCGAGCAGAGGAAGGCGATCACGGCACCGATCTCGTCGGGTCGCACCCAGCCGGCCGGATCGGCGTCGGGGTTCGCGGCCCGGTTGGCGGGCGTGTCGATGACGCTCGGCAGGACCGCGTTGACGCAGACGCCCGAGCGCTTCACCTCCTCCGAGGCGGCGGTCACCAGGGCGAGCACCGCCGCCTTCGAGGCGGCGTAAGCACTCGCGCCCGCGAAGGGGCGCAGCGCGGCCCGGGTGCCCACGGCGACGGCGCGGCCCCCGCCGCGCGCGACCATGCCGGGCAGCGCCGCGCGGAGGCCGAGCGCGACCGTCCGGGTGTTGAGCGCGAACTGGCGGTCCCACCCGTCCATGTCCATGCCCGCCACCGGCGCGTCGTCGAGATAGCCGCCGACCAGCTGCACCAGCGCCCAGACCCCGTCGGGCTCGCACGAGCGCACCAGGGCCTCGAGCGACTCCTGCGATGTCACGTCCGTCTTCTCCAGGCGGCAGCGCCCGCGCAGGTCGTCGGGGAAGCGCTCGATCTCGCGCTCGGCGATCCAGGTCACCACCACGTCGTGTCCCGCGTCGGCCAGCGCCCGCACCACGCCGAGCCCGAGCCCGCCCGTGCCGCCGGTCACGATCGTCGCGCCCGTCCCCGGTCCCGTCATGGTCCGCCTCCCTGGTCGTCGGACGCCCAGCCTCTCAGGGCGCGCGCTCCTCGACTAGCGTCCCGTCCATGGGCGGGCCCCCCGAGTTCGGCGGCTTCTCGAACGTGGACGCCAGCGGCGCGCCCGAAGGCTATGCGGGCTACCTCGACGCCGTGCGCGACGTCGGCGCGGTGGCCGAGTGGAAGGAGCGCTCGTTCGCGCTGCTCGAGCCGCGCCCGGGCGCCGTGCTGCTCGACGTCGGTTGCGGCACGGGAGACGACGTGCGCGCCCTGGCGCCCCGCGTCGCCCCGGGGGGCCGGGTGATCGGCATCGACGCCAGCGCCGCGATGATCGAGGAGGCGCACCGCCGCGGCGCGGCCGAGGGCGTCGAGCTCCGGGTGGGCGATGCGACGCGGCTCGACCTCTCCGACGACGCGGTGGACGGCGCGCGGAGCGAGCGCACCCTGCAGCACCTCGACCGGCCGGAGGCCGCCGTCACCGAGATGGTCCGCGTCGTGCGACCCGGGGGGTGGGTGGTGCTCGCCGAGCCCGACTGGGCGACGCTCGTGGTCGACCCGTGCGACCCGGCGCTCGGGAGGGAGCTGGCGCGCTCGGCGTCGGAGAGGGTGCGGTCGGGAACGGTGGGCCGCCGCCTGCGCGGGATGCTCGTCGCAGCGGGCCTCGCCGACGTCGGGGTCGCCGCGCGCGTCCTGCTGGTGTCCGACGTGGTCCGCGCCCGCCTGCTCTTCGACCTCGACGGTGCCCTCGAGCGCGCCGTCGCGGCGGGCCGGGTCGCGCGGGGCGACGCCGACTCCTGGCGGTCGGACGTGGATCGCGCCGCCGAGGAGGGACGCCATCTCGCCGCCATGACCGCCTTCATGGCGTGGGGGCGCGTGCCGTTACGGCCCCGCCCGCGGCGGTCGGGTACTCTCGCGGCACGGCAACACTTGACTGATCAAGGGTGGTAGCGATGGGCATGGACTGGAACGCGTGGAACCGCGGCATCATCGACGAGTTCCGCGCCAACGGCGGCAACGTCGGAGCGCAGTTCGAGGGCAAGCCGATGGCCGTCATCACGACGACCGGAGCGAAGACCGGCGCGAAGAGGGAGAACCCCCTCGTCCGCCTCGATGACGGCGGCTCGGTCTACGTCATCGCCTCCAAGGGCGGCGCCCCGGACAACCCGGACTGGTACCACAACCTCGTGGCCAATCCCGAGGTCGTGGTGGAACTCGGCACCGAGACCTTCACGGCGCAGGCGAAGGTCGTCGAGGACGAGGCCGAGCGGCGTCGTCTCTACGACAAGATGATCGCCCAGTTCGACAGCTTCGCCGAGTACGAGAAGAGCACGACCCGCCGCATCCCGGTCGTGGAGCTCGCCCGGACCTGATCGCCCCGGACGGCGCGCAGCCGGATCGCACGGCCGGGGCGACAGGCGCCCCGGCCGTGCGGACGGATCACGGCTGGGTGGCCAGCGGGCCCTCGCCGCCGGGGTAGCAGAAGGAGGCCTTGGGCGAGTAGAAGCCCCAGGTCACCTGCAGCGGGTCGGCCGGGCGCAGCGCGTAGACCGGGTGGCTCGGCTCGAGGAACTCGAAGGTGAGGACCTCCCAGGGCTGGGCGAGCGGCGCGTTGAAGGGGTAGAGGCCGCTGGTCAGCGTGCCGTCGACGTCGGTGACGTAGCGCAGCTGGCCCTTGCCGATGATCGACAGGTCGTTCCCGACGCGCGCGGTGGTGCGGATCACCGGGGTGCCGTCGGCCGAGGTGGTGGCGGTGAGGATGCCGTCGGAGATCGTCAGCACGGTCTCGCCGGCGCCGGCCGGCACGCCGCGCTTGGCGGCGTAGGCGCGCATGTCGGCGTTGGAGTTGAAGTAGTGCGTCCACCAGCGGCCGGGGACCCCGCCCTGGGGGGTGTCGTGACCGGACAGGTCGGCGCCCGCGTAGGTCAGCGAGTACGCCTCGAAGCCCGAGGTCTGGTCGTCGGAGTCGACGACGTACTGGTTGATGAAGCACTGGTTGTTGTCGGCGAGCGCGAGCTCGGACGGCACCAGGGCGCGCACCGCGTCGGGGTCGGCCGGCACCCACGTGAAGTAGAGCATCCGGCTGTCGGTCACCAGCTGGGGGGCTTCGAGCATCGTTCGTCTCCCGGGATCTAAACGTTTAGGAAGTCAGGGCGCGGAGCCTATCCCGCCGGGGCGCCCGGCGCATACCCCCTCGCGCTCAGCCCGGCGGCGGGCCGGTCGTCCCCCGGATGGTCAGTGCGGTCGGCATCAGTGCCGGCGGCGGCGCGTCGTGGTTCTCCATCAGCGTCGCGAGCATGGCGCCCGCCAGCTCCCCCATGGGCCGGTAGGGGACGAAGACGGAGGTGAGATGGAGCCCGGCGCTCTCGGGGAGGTCGTCGATGCCGGCGATCGAGATGTCCTCGGGCACGCGCAGGCCGGCCCAGCGGACGGCCTCGAGCGCTCCGACGGCGAGCGCGTCGCTGAGGGCGAGGATCGCGGTCGCCCGCGGCTCGCGGCCCACCGCCACACGCGCGGCCTCGACGCCGTCGCCGCGCACCGGGCCCACC
>JAEMRL010000244.1 GCA_016463385.1 Thermoleophilia bacterium | reverse complement strand
GGGTGGGTGGGATCGAACTCCACCCAGCCGAGGCCGGGGATCGCGAGCTCCACCCAGGCATGGCTCTCACCGGGCACGTCGAGCCCCGGCAGGTGCAACCAGCCGCTGACGTAGCGCGCCGCCACGCCGCGGCGGCGGGCGATCGCGATCATCAGGTGCGCCATGTCCTGGCAGACGCCGCGACCTACGCGGACGACCTCCTCCACGGGCGTGTCCACGTCGGTGACGCCGGGGGTGTAGACGATCGCGCGGTTGACCTCGGCCTCCAGGCTCCGGCCCCAGGTGAGCGCGGTGCCCGACTCGTCGAGCGCGAGGTCGTCGGCGAACCCCCCGACCGGATCGACCCAGCGGACCTGCGGCGAGCCGGCGAGGAACTCGGCGTGCATGTCGGCGTAGACCGGGTCGGCGGCGGCGGCGAGCCGGTCGCCCGCGTCGGTCTGCCGCGGCGCCGAGGGGCGGGTCACGACGATCGCCTCCGACTCCACCACCAGCACGTCGTGCGGGTCGGTGAGCTGGAACCAGTGCACCTCGTTGCCGTACGCGTCCTTGTGGGTCAGCAGCTCGGCCGCCGGCTCGGTGCGCACGTGCGACCACTCCACCTGCTGGCGGCCGTTGCCGGACGGGGTGAGGCGGATCTCGTTGACGCTCTCGCCGACCGAGCCGGCGTAGCGGATCTCAGTTCTGTGCTTGGCGTGAAGCCTGGGCATGCTGTCCGATCGGAGTGCGTTCGTAGGCGGCGAGGAAGCACGACTCGCCGAGGGCCAGGTCGATCGAGGTGCACCGGGCGAGCAGCCGCTCGATGAAGTCGCCCACCTCGGGACCGCCCCAGGGCTTGCGGGCGGCCGCCTCGACCATGTCGCGGGCGGTCCGGGCCAGCACCAGCGGCGCCGGGTTGGGCGCCATGGCGTCCATGGCGACGAGGTCGCCGATGGCCGACTCGACCTCGCCGAGGCAGAAGGCGACCGAGCGCGGGAAGCGCGGGTCGAGCATCAGGAAGCGGCTGATCGACTCGGGCGAGAGCGCGGAGGCGTCGACCTGGAGGTAGGCCTCGTGCGCCGACGCGTCGCCGAGCAGCGCCCGCCACCCATGCAGGTCGAGCACGTCCTCGTCGAGGGAGGTGCGCGCCTGCGCGCTCTGGCTGGCCTGCACGAGGCGCGCGGACCGCTCGGCCCGCTCGAGGAAGCGGCCGAGGCGCATGAACTGCCAGCCCTCGTCGCGGCGCATCGTCTGCTCCACGAGGCCGAGGATCAGGTAGGACGAGCGCCGGATGCCCTGGCAGAAGGGGTAGACGCCGTCGCGGGTGATCCGCTCGGGCGGCCACTCGATCAGGTCGAGCCACGAGTCGTTGATGCCCTCCCAGACCTCGGTGGGCAGCCGGTCGCGCACGCTGCGCGCGTTCTCGCGGGCCCGGTTGAGGCAGGCGACGATGCTGTCGGGGTTGTCGCGGCCGAAGGTCAGGAACCACGGCACGCTGCGCTCGTCGGCGCGGCGGTGCGTGGCGAGGAAGCTGTCCATGTCACCGGCGATCTCGACGAGCGGCTCCCATACCAGGCGCCCCCCGGCGCCGTTGGAGGAATCCCCCTCGAGCGCCGCGGCCTGCCCCACCTCGAGCAGCCGGGCGAAGCTCTCCGCACGTTCGAGATCACGGGCGATCCAGTACAGCGTCTGGGCTACGCGGGCGAGCATCAGTCGGAGAGGACCCAGGTGTCCTTCGAGCCTCCACCCTGGGAGGAGTTCACGACGAGCGAGCCGTCGCGCAGGGCGACGCGGGTGAGGCCTCCGGGCACCACGACGGGGTGCTCGCCGAAGAGGATGAAGGGGCGCAGGTCGACGTGGCGGGCGCGGAAGCGGTCGCCCACGAGCGTGGGGGCGCGCGAGAGGCGGATCGTCTCCTGGGCGATGTAGCCGCGCGGGTTGGCGCGCACGCGCTTGGCGAACGCCTGGCGCTCGCCGGGGGTGGCATGGGGGCCGATCAGCATGCCGTAGCCGCCGGCGCCGTCCACGGCCTTCACCACCAGGCTGTCGAGGTTCGCGAGGACGTGCTCGCGCTCGTCCTCGCGCCCCAGCAGGTAGGTGGGCACCTGCTCGAGCATCGGCTCCTCGCCGAGGAAGTACCGGATCAGGTCGGGCACGTAGGCGTAGACGGCCTTGTCGTCGGCGACGCCGGTGCCCACCGCGTTGCACACCGCGACCCGGCCCTCGCGGAACGACTGCATCAGCCCGGCCACCCCGAGCAGCGAGTCGGCCTGGAGCGCCGCCGGGTCGAGGAAGCCGTCGTCGATGCGCCGGTAGATGACGTCCACGCGCTCGCGGCCGGCCGTGGTGCGCAGGTAGACGCGCCGGTCGCGCACGGTCAGGTCGCGCCCCTCCACCAGGGGCACGCCCATCTGCTGCGCGAGGAACGCGTGCTCGTAGTAGGCGGCGTTGGCGGGGCCGGGCGTCAGCACGACGACGCGCGGCGAGTCGCGCCCCTCGGGCGCCGAGGCCATCAGGGCCGACAGCAGCAGGAAGGGTGCGTGGCCGACCGGCTCGACGTGGTGGTCGGAGAAGGCCTCGGGGAAGGCGCGGCGCATGAAGGCCCGGTTCTGGACGACGTACGAGAGGCCCGAGGGGCAGCGCAGGTTGTCCTCGAGCACGCGCCAGGTGCCGTGGTCGTCGCGCACCAGGTCGATGCCCGCCACGTGCACGAAGCGGCCGAGCGGCGGCACCACGCCGACCATCTCGCGCACGTAGCCCTCGCAGGTGGAGACGAGGGCGTTCGGGATCACGCCGTCGGCCACGGCCCGGCGCTCCCCGTAGATGTCGGCGATGAAGCGGTCGAGGGCCCGGACGCGCTGGGCGAGGCCGGCCTGCAGGTCGGCCCACTCGTCGGCCTTGATCAGCCGGGGGAGCAGGTCGAACGGGAAGGGCTGCTCGCGGCCCCCGTGGGCGAAGGTGATGCCCTGGGTCAGGTACGCGCGATCGACCAGGGCGCTCCGCGCGGTGAAGGTCGCCGGGCGCAGCATCTTGAGCCCGTTGAAGAGCCGGCGGTACTCCTCGCGGGGGAGGTCGGGAGCCTCGAACATCTCATCGAAGAAGCCGTCGGTCGTATAGTCGGTGAACAACGGCAAGACGCCAGCCTCTCGAACCGCTCCGGGAGACCGGACGGTACCAGTGCCGCCCCTCGCGACCCTTGGCCGCACGGCCAAACCACCGGGTCCGGGCTGTTACCTCGGGAGTGCGCGGGCGACCCACGCGGTGAGCGCCAACGTCGCCGCGGCGGCGAGGATGACCGTGGCCTGGAACGACATCACGGCGCTCGCCGCCGCCCCGAGCAGTGGCCCGAGCGCGTAGCCGAGCGCGAACACGACCGTCAGCATCGCCGCGCTGAGCCCGTAGCGGCCGGCCATGCCCGCGTCGTCGACGGCCTCGACCATCAGCGGGCCGCTCGGAGTGCCGAGGGCCGCCATTCCGGCGCCGACCACGGCGAACGCCAGCGCGACGGTGACGGCGGTCCCCAGCGCCATGAAGGGCAGCCCGGCGGCGATCAGGATGCCGCCGAGGATCAGGGGGAGGCGACGGCCGCGGCGGTCGGACCAGCGGCCCGCCACGGGCACGAGGGCGAAGTAGGCGAGCAGGCCCGCGCCGAACACGAGCCCGATGGCGAGCGACGACAGCCCGAGGCGGTCGTCGAGGTCGAGCGGCAGCAGCGGCTCCACCAGCGCGAGCACCGCCGCGACGCCGCCGAGCGACGCGAAGGCGACGCGCGCCTTGGGCTCGGCCGCCAGCCTCCGAAGGGCCGGCAGCAGCGCCGGCGCATCGGCCGGGCCACGGCGGGTCTCGGGCATGAAGAGCACGGGGATCAGTCCCAGCGCCGGCAGCACGGCGGCGAGCGCGAAGGTCGTGTCGGTGCCGAACGCGTCCACCAGCGCGCCGCCGATCACCGGGCCGAGCAGTCCGAGCGCCCCTCCGGCGGTCTCGGCGAGGCCGATGCGGAAGCCGAGCTCGTCGATGGGGAAGCTGTCGGAGATCGCGGCGATGCCCGCCGTCCACACCAGGCCCGCCGCGACCCCCTGCGCGAAGCGGGCGAGCGCGAGAAGCTCGGTACCCGTGGCCAGCGAGAAGGCGAGCGTCGCCACGGCGAGCATGGCCGCGGCCACCATCATCACGGGCCGGCGACCGATGCGCTCCACGAGGCCGGCCGCGGCCAGGGCCGCGAGCAGCTGGCCGAGCGGGAAGGTGGCGAAGATCAGCGCCGCGACCGATTCGCCGAAGCCGAAGCGGTCGGCGAACTCGGGCAGCGCCGGAACCACCATCGTGAACAGCACCGTGTCGATGGCGATCAGGCCGGTCGCCGTCCAGAAGATCAGCGAGCGTCGCGGGACGGGCGCGGTGGAGGTCACCCGGGAACACTAGGGCCGGGAACGACGAAGGGGGCCCCGAGGGGCCCCCTTCGCAGTGCGTCAGGAA
>JAEMRL010000243.1 GCA_016463385.1 Thermoleophilia bacterium | reverse complement strand
GCCCTCCCCCACCCGGGTCTCGATGCCCTCGGGTAGCGCGGCGACGACCGGCCCCGCGTTCGCCGCCCGGAGCGCGTCGAGCACCCGCTCCCGCGATGCCCCCGCATCGGCCATGCGCACGTTGTCGGCGACCGTGCCGGCGATCAGGCGGGGCCTCTGCGAGACCCATGCCACCTGGCGCCGCCACTCCGCGGGGTCGCCCTCGCGGAGATCGACACCTCCCACGCTCAGCGCGCCCACGGTCGGGTCGGCCAGGCGCATCAGGAGAGCCAGCAGGGTGCTCTTGCCCGCGCCGCTCGCGCCGACCAGCGCGACGCGCTCGCCGGGCACCAACTCGAGGTCGATGTCCCGCAGCACCGGTACGTCGCGCGCCGGGTAGGAGAAGCCGACGCCCTCGAGCCGGATCGGCGCGACCGCGGGATCGGGCAGCGGGCGCGGCGTCGCGGTCGCCGACAGCAGCGCCGGCTGGTCGAGCACCGCGTGGATGCGCTCGGCCGCGGCCATGCCGTCGGCGCTCGCGTGGAACTGCACGCCGAGCTGGCGGAGCGGCGCGAACAGCTCGGGCGCGAGGATCAGCACCGCGAGACCCGCCTGCAGCTCCATACCGCCGCCGGCGAGGCGGACCCCCACGGTGACCGCGACCAGCGCCACGGCGAGGGTCGCCGCGAGCTCGAGCACCAGGGCCGACAGGAAGGCGAGACGCAGGGTCGCCATGGTCTGGCGCCGGTACTCGTCGCCCGCACGCCCGAGCGACTCGGCGGCCGCCTCGGCCCGGCCGTGCGCGCGCAACGTGGCCAGCCCCCCGACAACGTCGGCGAAGCGGCCGCCGAGAGCCGCGAGCGCGTCGAACCGCGAACGGGCCGACGCCTCGGCCGCCTTGCCCACGAGGATCATGAACACCGGGATCAGCGGGAGGGTGACCGCCATGATCACCGCCGAGGTCAGGTCGAGCGGCAGCACGCAGGCGAGCACCGCGACCGGCACCAGCGCCGAGAGCGCCATCTGCGGGACGTAGCGGCCGAAGTAGGCCTCGAGGGCATCGACGCCCTGCACGGCCGCGGTGGCGAGCGCCCCGCTGCCCGCCTCCTCCGCGGCCGCGGGACGCGCCCGGAGCAGGTGTGCGACGAGCCCGACGCGCATCGCCGACATGACCCGCACGGCGCCGATGTGACCGGCCATGTCGAAGCCCCACGCGAGCAGGCCGCGGGCGGCGGACACGAGCGCGAGCGCGATCAGCGGGCCCCGCACCTCACCGGGGCCCTCACCGTCGATGAAGACGCCCGCGATGATGCGCGCCAGCAGCAGGGCCTGCGCGATGACGGTGGCCGCGGTCGCCCCGCCGAGGACGACCGCGGCCACCATGTGCCACCGCGCGGCTCCGCCCGACCGCAGGAGCCGGCGGTGGACCGGATGCACTAGTTCTCCGCCGGCCCCGGGAGCAGGTCGAGGGGCGTGCGGACGCCGCCCACGTCGCCGCCGACCCGGTGGCGGAACACCCAGTAGGTCCAGCCCTGGTAGAGCAGCACGACCGGCGTCAGGACCAGGGCGACCACGGTCATGACGGTGAGGGTGTAGCTCGTGGACGCGGCGGCGGAGATCGTGAGCGCCAGCTCGGGCGCGCCGCTCGAGTTCATGACGTTGGGCCAGAGGCTCGCGAAGATCGTCGCGACGAGCAGGGCGATTCCGGCGCCCATCGCGCCGAAGGCGATCGCGTCGCGGCGGCTCAGGACCATGACCGCCGCGAGGATGACCGCGAGCGCGGTGCCGATCGCCGCGATCAGCGCGATCGTGTTGAGATCGTCGTTCGAGATCGAGCGCCCGATGGTCCAGGCGAGGAAGGCCGCGCCGCCGGCGACCACGACGAGCGTCAGCGGCCGTGCCAGGGCACGGGCGCGCTCGCGCATGTCGCCGTCGGTGCGGAGCGTCAGGAAGATCGCGCCGTGCGCGGCGCAGATCGCGAGCGTCGCGACGCCGCCCAGCAGGGCGTACGGGTTCAGGAGGTCGAGGAACGACCCCGCGTACTCGTGGTCGGCGTCGAGCGCGACGCCGCGGACGAGGTTGGCGAACGCGACGCCCCACAGCAGGGCGGGAACCGCGCTGCCGACCACGATCGCCGTGTCCCAGGTCGCGCGCCAGCGCGGATCGTCGTGCTTGCCGCGGAACTCGAAGGCGACCCCGCGGACGATCAGCGCGACGAGGATCAGGAACAGGGGGAGGTAGAAGCCGGAGAACATCGTGGCGTACCACTCGGGGAACGCCGCGAAGGTCGCGCCGCCGGCGGTCAGGAGCCAGACCTCGTTGCCGTCCCAGACGGGTGCGATGGTCGAGATCACGGACCGCCGCTCGGCGTCGTCGCGGCCGAGGACCGGCAACAGCATCCCCACCCCGAAGTCGAAGCCCTCGAGGAAGAGGTACCCCACCCAGAGGACGGCGATGAGGATGAACCAGAACGTCTCGAGGCCTGTGGGATCCATTCCGAACTCCTAGTAGGCGAAGGTGGGCTCGGACTCCGGACCGGAGCCCTCCGGCGGCGCGGACTCGGTGCCCGCGCGCATCTCGCGGAACGCCAGCCAGCCGGCGACGGCGGCGAGCACGCTGTAGATCAGCGTGAAGCCGATCAGGGTGGTCGCCACGTAGGCGGCGCTCACCGAGGGCGACGACGCGTCGTTCGTCCGCAGGAGCCCCTGCACCGCCCAGGGCTGGCGGCCCATCTCCGTGAAGATCCAGCCCATCGCGTTCCCGACGAACGGGACGGGGATGGCCCAGAGTGCCAGGGTCAGGAAGCGCGGCGAGTGGGTCAGGGTGCCGCGGCGCACCAGCAGCAGACCGACCGCGCCGATCAGGATCATCAGCATCCCGGTCCCCACCATGATCCGGAACGACCAGTAGGTGACGCCGATGACCGGCCGGTAGTCGCCGGGCCCGTAGGTCGCCTCGTACTGCGCCTGGAGGTCGTTGATCCCCTCGACGCGGCCGTTGAACCGGTTGGTCGAGAGGAACGAGAGCCCCTTGGGCACCTCGATGTTGAGCGTGAGGCGCTCCGGGGTCGCCTCGAAGGGCGCGACGGCGAACAGGGAGAAGGGCGCGCCGTCCTGCGTCTCGTAGAGGGCCTCGGCCGCCGCCATCTTCATCGGCTGCTGCTCGGTCATCAGCTGGGCCTGGAAGTGACCGACCGTCGCCGTCCCGAGCGACCCGGCGAAGACCACCACGATGGCGAGCGTCGCCGTGCGCCGGTAGGCGTCGACGTCGTGCCCGCGCATCAGGTGGTAGGCCGAGACGCCGAGGACGACCATCCCGGCCGTCGCCAGGGCGGCGAGGATCGTGTGACCGAAGGCGTAGAGCGCGGTCGAGTTGGTGAGGACGGCCCAGATGCTGGTCATCTCGGCGCGTCCCGAGTCGGCGATCTCGTAGCCGACCGGGTGCTGCATCCACGAGTTGGCGGCGAGGATGAAGTACGCAGAGAGTGCGGTGCCGATCGCCGTGAGCCAGATGGTCGCCAGATGGACGCGCGGCGACAGCCGGCCGCGGCCGAAGATCCAGAGGCCGATGAAGGTCGACTCCAGGAAGAAGGCCGCGAGGCCCTCCATGGCGAGGGGCGCGCCGAAGATATCGCCGACGTAGCGGGAGTAGTCGCTCCAGTTCATGCCGAACTGGAACTCCTGGACGATCCCGGTGACGACGCCGACGGCGAAGCTGATCAGCATCAGCTTCCCCCAGAAGCGGGTCATGCGGTCGTAGACGGCCTTGCCGGTGCGGTGGTGGGCCGTCTGCAGCACGGCGACGAAGAAGGCCAGGCCGATGCTGAGCGGCACGAAGATGAAGTGGAACAGGGTGACGATTCCGAATTGCAGGCGGGCGAGCTCGAGTGCGGTCATGAGCGAGATGGTGAACCGCGTCCGGCCGCCGAAGATCGGAGGCCGCGCGGCGATGAACGCGGCGAACTACGGAGTCGCGCTCACGAGTCCCCACGGATGAATCCGGGACCCGGACGTGGCTCGCGCGCCCGAGCGGGGTCACGCTTGCGCGTCGTCCGGCCGGACCGTCTAGGCTTGCGCCGCTCATGAGCCCGCAGATCGCCAGTGCGTCGCGCAGGGCCGCCATCGCGGGCGGAGCGCTCGCGGCGTCCCTGATCGGTCACGCGTTCACGGTCGGCGGCGCAGAGATCCTCCCGGTCGCCCCCCTGCTGTGGCTGGGCGTGCTCTCGCTGGTGCTCCTGTCGGGGGCGACACGCTCGGCGGGGACCTTCCGCGCGTGGGGGCCGCTCAGGATCCTCGGAGCCCTCCTGCTGGGACAGGCCGGTCTGCACCTCCTGCTCCATGCCGCCCCATGGGCACTCGGGCTCGGGGTGCACCACACGGGCGCGGCCCTGATCACACCGTCCGCCGTGGTGGTCCACCTGCTGCTCGCGCTGCTGCTGCTCGCGGCCCTCTGCTTCGGCCAGACGCTGCTCCTGCGGGCCCTCGCGATCGCGCGGGCGCTCTTCACCCGCCGCCGCCCGTCCGCGCCCGCCC
>JAEMRL010000242.1 GCA_016463385.1 Thermoleophilia bacterium | reverse complement strand
GCGCGCGGCCGACCGCTTCGCGGTGCTCGTCGAGCGCGGGGCGGAGCCGCACATCGCCGAGGCGTTCTTCGTGGCCGGCGGGGTGGTGCGCCACCGCGCCCCCCTCGACGCGGACGCATGGGCCGAGCAGTGCCGCGAGGGCCTGGCCGTGCTCCGCCGGCTCTCGCGGGTGCCCCGCGCTCCGGTGGCGCCGGAGGCCATGGACGAGGCCGCGGTCATCGAGGAGCGGCTGCGTCAGGGCGGCCCGGACGACGGCGCCCTGGTGCTGCCGCGCGGCTGGCGCACGGTGGAGGTGCTCGAGCACATCGGCTGCGCGGTGCGCCGCCTGGCGGAGTCGCCAAGCGGTACGCCGGGAGCGCTGCCCGACGGCTGAGGCGCGCGCGCCCCGCGCGGCGGCGGTCCTGGCGCTGACCGGGCGCTTCGGCGCGTTCGGCCGGCAGGCGGCCGAGGGCCTGCGGGGCTGGGCCCGCGTGCGGGGGATCGAGCTCCGCATCGACGACGATCGCAGCGACCCGGCCCGGAGCGCCCGGCTCACGACGGCCGCAGCACGCCGCGCGGAGATCCTCTTCGGCCCCTACGGCAGCGGCAGCGGGCGCGCCGTCGCCGAGGCGATGGCGGGCCGCCCCGAGGTCGTCTGGAACCACGGCGCCGCGGCGGTGCCGCGAACGGGCGCGCGGATGGTCGACGTGCTCGGTCCCGCCCGCTCGTACTGGCGCGGGCTGCCCGCGGCGCTCGGGCTCGTCGCACCGGGGGCCTCGGTCGCGGTCGTCCGGGCGCCCGGTGGCTTCGGCGCGAAGGTCGCCGCGGGTGCGGTCGCCGCCCTCGCCGCGGCCGGCCGGCCCCCCGTGCTGGTGTTCGACCTCGAGCCCGAGCGGGCGGACGCCGCGGTCGAGGCGGCGCTCCGCGCCGGCGCCGGGTGGATCGCCGGCGGCGGCCGCGCGGAGGACGACCTCGCGCTGGCCCGCGCGGCGGCCGGTCGCTGCGCGGTGGCCCTGGTCGTCTGCGGGGTCGCGCTCGCGGGGGAGGAGCTCGGTGCCGCGGTGGCCGGCTCGCTCGGACCCGCGCAGTGGGACGGAAGCCCTCCGGTGCCTCCGTTCGCGCTGCCCGCGGGTGCCGACTACCCGGCCGCGCAGGCGCTGGCTGCGGCCCTCGTGGCCGAGCGCGCCCTCGCGCTCGCCGGCTCGGCGGCCCCGGACGCGCTCTGGGACGCAGCCAGCGCCCTGCGGCTGACGACCCACATCGGGCCCTTCGCCGTGGACGACGAAGGGCGCCAGGTCGGCCACGCGCCCTGCATCGCGCGCTGGGAGGACACCGCCGCCGGTCCGGTCCGCGGCGTGATCTGGAGGCCATCCGGCGCGGAGGCGTGACACACTCCGCGCGTGGTCGGGCCAGTCGGTGCAGACGTGGACAGGGCGGTGCGGGGCCTCGTGGACTGGTTCCACCGGGAGGGAGCCGACCTGCCCTGGCGCCGCACCCGCGACCGGTACCGGGTGCTGGTGGCCGAGGCGCAGCTCCAGGCGACCCCCGTCGGGCGCGTGCTGCCCTACTACGAGCGCTTCATCAGCCTCTGGCCGACCGCCGCGGACATGGCCCGCGCCGATCTCGGCGAGGTGCTCGCCGAGTGGCAGGGCCTCGGCTACCCGCGGCGCGCGCGCAACCTCCATGCGGCGGCCGGTGTGGTGGCCGTCTCCGGATGGCCGGACCGGCTGACCGACCTGCCGGGCGTCGGCGCCTACACGGCCGCCGCGATCCGCTGCTTCGCCGACGGCGAGGACGTGCTGCCGGTCGACACGAACGCCGCGCGCGTCGTGGCCCGACGCTTCCCCGGCGGCTGGCCGGGCGCCCCCGGACTCGGCTGGGAGGCGGGGCAGGCGATCATGGACCTCGGCCGCCTCTGGTGCACGGCCCGGGCGCCGCGCTGCGAGCAGGGCTGCCCGATGCGCGAGGGCTGCCCCGCCGCCGACGCCGGCACCGTGGCCGAGCTGACCCCGGTGCGCCGGCCCCAGGGCCGCTACGAGGGATCGATGCGGCAGCGCCGCGGGCGCCTGCTACGCGAGCTGGCCGACTGCGGCTGGGTCGAGCGCGACCGCGATCCCGAGGCGGCGGAGAGCCTGGTCGCGGACGGCCTGGCGCGCGCGCGCGACGACCGCCTCGTACGCGTCGGAGGCGGGGTATGAGGCAGCAGGTCGTGGTGGCGGCGGTGATCGAGCGCGGCGGCCGGATCCTCGTGAGCCAGCGCGGGCCGGGGGCCGGCCAGCCGGGGCGCTGGGAGTTCCCGGGCGGCAAGCGCGAGCCGGGGGAGGACGACCAGGCGGCCCTGGCGCGCGAGCTCCGCGAGGAGCTCGGTGTGGAGCTCGAGGTCGGGCCCCTGGTGTGGACCGCGCGGGCCGGCCCGCTGGTGCTGCGCTTCTTCCGTTGCCCATGGCTGCCGGGCCTGCGCCCGCGTCCGCTCGGCAGCGTCCAGTTCCGGTGGGTGCGCCGCGAGGACCTGCCGGCGCTGCCGTTCCCGCCGGCGGACGCCGAGCTGGTGAGCGCCCTCGCCGAGGGCCGCCTCGGCGCCTGAGCAGGGCGGGCCGTCTTGTGCGGCGGGGTACACTTCGTCGGACCCGGGAGGTGGTGTATGGCCAAGGCAAAGCGGCAGCGTCGCAGCAGCATCCGAACCATGTCGGCCGACTCGTCGGCCCTCGAGGCACTCGAATCCCTCGAGCGCGCCGAGCGCTCGTCCGCCGAGGCCGCCCCGGAGACGCCCGAGGGCGAGACCGCGACCGCCGTCAGCGCGGAGGCCGAGGCCGAGTAGGGGGTCCCGGGGCTAGCCGCCCCGGGTGAAGGCCTCGCCGCTCACCAGGAAGCGGACCCGCCCGCCGAGCTCGGCGCCGTTGTTGGCGACGCGCTCGAGGTGCCGGGAGACCAGCACGGCCGTCGCCGACCAGACCCGGGTCTCCGGCTCATCGGGCGCTCCGGCGACCCGCGACACGACGTCGCCGAGCATCTGGCGGACCGTGGCGGCCTCGACGGCGGCCTGCTCACCGAGCTCGGCGTCGCTGCGCGCGATGGCCTGGACCGCC
Organism: Thermoleophilia bacterium; assembly: GCA_016463385.1. Taxonomy (GTDB): domain Bacteria; phylum Actinomycetota; class Thermoleophilia; order Miltoncostaeales; family Miltoncostaeaceae; genus Miltoncostaea. Next base: position 1,449 of record JAEMRL010000242.1, on the reverse strand, counting down.
CGGGCGAGGGTGTCGACCGCGCGCGCGCTCATCCGCGAGATCATGGCCTGGATCTCGGGCACGGCCCCTTCCGGCCGCACCGACTTCGCGGCCTGGGAGATCGCCACCGCGAGGTCACCGACGCGCTCGAGGGCGATCACGGCGATCAGGCCGACGTGCAGGAGGCGCTGGTCGCTCGCGACGGGCGCCTCGAGCAACTGGAGGCTGAAGATCTTCTGGTCGAGCTCGACGCAGCGCTGGTCGACCAGGTCGTCGGCGCGGATCACCTCATCGGCCGCGACGGAGTCGACGTCCTCCCACGCGGAGACCGCGCGCTCGACCTGCGACAGCACCAGGCTCGCCATCTCGACGAGGCCGGTGCGGAAGTGCTCGATCTCTGCCTGGAAGCTCACGCGCGTAGTCATGGCGAGATATTACCGACCGCCCGATGGCGTGATGTCACGATCGTGATAACGCGCCATCGCCGAGGGCGATCAGGGCGTCGGTGGTCGCCAGCAGGCGGCTCCCCGCCGCGGAACGCGTGAAGCGGATGCCGCCGTCGCGATCCTGCAGCCCCCGCAGCGCGGCGCGTGTCGTGGGGGGTGGCGTGCGGCCGAGGGCGCGGAGCGCCCGGATCGCACCCGCCGTGGAGTTGGCCTCCGTCGCCCGGCCGGCGCCGGCGTAGTTGAGGCCGCCCTCGCGGTTGCGCTGGGCGAGCATCCACGACACGGCCCCGCGCACGCCCGGGTCGGCGCGGCGTACGCCCGCCGTGCCGAGCGCCTCGAGCACGATCGCCGTGGCGTCCGCCGTGTCGCGTCCGGAGCGCGAGAGGTCGAAGCTCCACCCGCCGTCCCCCCGCGCGGCGAGCGTCGCGCGGATCGCCGACGCCGGCACCCGGTCGCCGGCGGCCGTGACCGCGAGCATCGACAGCGCCTGGTCGAAGGCGGTCGCCCCGTACCGGCCCGAGGCATAGCGCGAGGTCACCCTGCGCACGTAGTCGACGCCGGCGAGGCGCCGCGGGTCGCCGCCCGCCGCCACGGCGGCCATCACGACCTTCGCCGCGGCGCCGGCGGTGCGGGCGTAGGGGGGCGCGTCGCGGCCGAGGCGCGCGAGCCTCGGGGCGAGGACCGCCCGCCCGCGGCCGGCCGCGTGGAGCGCGACGATCACGTCGGCCTGCTGGCCCGCCGGCGCTCCGGCGGAGTTGCCCGCCAGCCAGGTCGCCGCCCGCTCCGCGGCCCGCCCGTCGGCCGTCGCCGCGCCGGCCTGGGGCGCGGCGACGACGAGGGTGAGGACGGCGAGGGCGGCGTGCGTCCGCCCCGCCCTCATCGCGCGGGCCCAGCCACGCGGAACTGGCCCGTGTTGACGCGCGGCAGGCCGATGCCCTCGACGTTGCCGGCGCCGTCGGTCGCGCGGCTCCAGACGCGCCAGAGACCGGGGGCAAGGCCCGTGCGGCCGAGCGCGAGCGACCAG
>JAEMRL010000241.1:2744-4544 GCA_016463385.1 Thermoleophilia bacterium | reverse complement strand
CCCCCGTCGGGCGCAGGCCGTAACGGCGCTGGGCGCGGCGCACAGCCGCGCGCGTCTGCGGACCGAAGCCGCCGTCCACGGCGATGGAGGCGCCCGCGCGTGAGAGCTGGCGCTGCAGCGTGCAGACCTGCGGGCCGTAGGCCCCGAGGCGCAGGCGCCCGTCGGACGCCCCCCGCGCGGTCGTCGGCCCCGGGAGCTCGCAGACCGACAGGCCGAGCCACCACAGCAGGGGGCGGTCCACGAGGCCGTTGATCCGCAGGCCGAGCCGGCGCTGGAAGCGCGAGACGGCCCGGCGCGTGCCCGGTCCGTACACCCCGTCCAGGGCGACCCGGAAGCCACGTGAGCGCAGCTCGCGCTGAAGGGCCCGCACGGTCGGCCCGCGCGCGCCCAGGCCGAGCACCCCGGCCTCGGCCGTGGGCGGCGGCGGGGCCGCCTGCGCGCGGGACGGGGCGCCGCCGCCCGCGAGGACGGCGGCGATCACGACCAGGGCGACCGGGGCCGCCCACTGCGGGATCCGCGGGAGCATGAACCTCCCTGTTCGCCGGGGGACCTCCCGGCCCTTGTGCCGCGGTCGCACGGCGACCCCGCGGCTCGCCGTCGTCAGCGCCCGCGGAGCCTCTTCCGCGGCAGCCCGGCGACGTGGCCGAGGGCCGCCTCGACCCACTCCCGGAGGGCGGCGTCGTCGGAGACCCCCTCCGGGCCGACGATGGCCATCGTCGTCATCGGCCGGCCCGTGAAGTCCATCGGGCGCACGTGGGGCCGGCCGAGCGCGGCCGCCGCCCCCTCGCGCCCGAGTCGCAGCATCAGCTCGTCGCCCATCACCCCGCAGGCCATGTGGCCGTCCACCATGAACGCGATGCCGCCGAACATCAGCCGCTCGTGCACCTCGGGCGTGCCGGCGAGAACCTCGCGCAGCCGCTCGGCCAGACCCTCGTCGAACGCCATCGCCGACCCCCGGGCGGAACGATCCGGACCCGGCGATCGGATCACGCCGGCCGGGCGGCTGTCCAGCCGGGCGCCGGTCAGGCCGCGGCGGCCGCCGGGGTGGCGACGTGCGAGATCGAGAAGCGCAGCGCGGCCTCCTGGTGGCGTGCCGCGCCCATGTGCTTGGTGGCGCCCTGCAGGGAGGCCATGTGGGGATCGGCGCGCTCGAGCTGATGGCGCACCTGGTCGAAGAGCACGGTGAAGCCGTGCGAGCCCGAGACGCTCGCCACCTCGATGCGGCCCGCGACGTGCAGGGCGCCGAGCGTGGTCAGCGTGAGCCCGATGTCGTCGGTGCGCGCGGCGAGGGCCGCGAAGTTCTCGTCGAGGCGCCGCAGGGCGCCGAGCAGGCCGTCCACCTCGCGCCGCAGGCAGCCGAGCAGCATCTCGAGGCTCTCGGCGCGCCGGGTCGTGGTCTCGGCGTCGTGGCCGGAGGCGGCGCGCTCGTCGGCGAAGAAGGTCGCCATGTCGAGCTGCGCCTTGGCCAGGGAGATGCGGAAGTCGAGGTCGTGCAGCAGCCCCATCGCGGGACGGGCGACGCCCGAGAAGGCGTCGGCGGCGGTCGCCATCCCCGAGGCGCAGCGGCTCATCTCGCGCGCCACCGCTCCGAGGGTCGCGCCGCCCTCGGTGAGCTTGCTGGCGGCGATCAGCCCGTTGGTGGCGTTCAGCCTCACGTCGTCGGCGAGCGCGTGGATGAAGTCGGCCGAGGAGCCGAGCGAGGCGTTGGCGGACGCGTAGCCCTCGAGCCCGGCGAAGACGTCGTCGAGACGCCGCCCGGCGACACGCAGATCGGCCGCGATGCCGCGCGCGGCCGGATCA
>JAEMRL010000241.1:0-2734 GCA_016463385.1 Thermoleophilia bacterium | reverse complement strand
CGGCGACCCCGCGGGCGCCCGCGACGTGCTCGCCGCCGCGCCCGAGCGCCGCCTCGCGCGCCCGGATCTCCTGCGGCAGGGCCATGCGGATGAACGATCCGTAGTCGGGGAAGCCGGCGTCGGCCAGCATCTCCAGGAGCCGCTCGCACGAGCGCTCGGCCACCTCGCGGCGGGGGGTGCCCGCCTGCTCCATCCGGATCTCCATGGCGCGCACCTCGGCGTAGACCGGGATGACGGCCGCCGTCAGGAGCTCGGAGGTGGGCTTGAGCCGCACCGACAGGAAGCCGTCGCCGCACGGCACCACGCAGGCCATCACCCAGTAGTACGAGCCGTCGGCCGCCATGTTCTTGACGTAGGCCGCGATCGGCAGCCCGCGCAGCAGGTGGTCCCAGAGCAGCCGGAACGCGGCCCGCGGCATGTCCGGGTGCCGGATGATGTTGTGCGGGCTGCCGATCAGCTCGGCCTCGGGGTGCCGGCTGACGCGGACGAACACGTCGTTGCCGGCGAGGATGATCCCCTTGCGGTCCGTGACGGAGAAGAACAGCTCCGAGACGTCGAAGGGACTCTCGCGGTCGATCGGGATGATGGCCATTGACTTGGTTATCGACGTGCGGCAGTAACGACCTGAGCGCCCCGCCGGTACCGGTGGTCCTACGACCATCGTCCGGTACCGCTTGGGACCGCCGGACATCGATGATTCGCGGAATGCCCGCGACCTACCAGGCCACCCGGCCGCAGCGGCCCGTGGCGGACCGCCGCGGCGCACGCGTCGTGGACGGCGGTCCGCCGCCGCGCCGGGGCTCGCGGCCCGAGCCCCCGCTCCTGTCGGTGAAGCGCCTGCTGCTGCGCTTCGTGCTCACGGGGCTCGCGGCGATGATCGTGCTCGCCACGGTGACCGCCGTGGTCAGCCGCCAGGTCGGGACCGCCGAGGCCATCGACGAGGCGGAGCGGATCGGCGCGATCGCCGGGCGGGGCGTGGTCGAGCCCGCTCTGGCCCTCAACCCCGGCGTGCTGGACGGCGACCCGGCCGCGCTCGCCGCCTTCGACCGGCGCATGCGCGAGGACCTGATCCAGGGCTCGCTCGTCCGCATGAAGATCTGGACGGCCGACGGACGGATCGTCTACTCCGACGAGAGCCGCCTGATCGGCGAGCGCTTCGACCTCGACGAGGACGCCGAGATCGCCCTCACCGGAGAGGTGCCGCAGGCGCACGTCAGCTCGCTCTCGGGCGCCGAGAACCGCTTCGAGCGGGCGGGCAGCCGCCTGCTGGAGGTGTACTCGCTGATCGAGGGCCCGGGCGGCGAGCCGCTGCTCTTCGAGCCCTACTTCAGCTACTCGGCCGTGACTGAGTCCGGCCGGAGGATCTGGCTCTCCTTCGCCCCCGTGGTGCTCGGCGCCCTGCTCGTGCTGCAGCTGATGCAGTTCCCGCTGGCGTGGTCGATGGCGCACAGCCTCCGCCGGGGCCAGCGTGAGCGCGAGCGGCTGCTGCGGCACGCGATCGACTCGTCGGAGGGGGAGCGGCGGCGGATCGCCGGTGATCTCCACGACGGGACCGTGCAGGACCTGGCCGGCGTCTCGCTGGAGCTCTCGGCGGCGGCCCGCCGCGCGGCGGGCGCGGGGGATCGCGTCGCGCCCGAGGCGGGGCCGGAGGTCTTCCAGGACGCCGCCCGGCGCGTGCGCGGCGCGATCACCTCACTGCGCTCGCTGCTGGTCGAGATCTACCCGCCCAACCTCGAGAAGGAGGGGCTCGAGCAGGCCCTGTCGGACATGCTCGGCCGCCTCCCTGCCAAGGGCATGGAGTCGCACCTCGACGTCAACCTCCCCGAGGCCCCGCTTGATGCCGAGACGACCGCCCTGATCTATCGCTGCGCGCAGGAGATCGTCCGCAACGCGGTGCGCCATGCGTCCGCGCGCGGCGTGTGGCTCAGGGTGAACACCCTCGACGACGTCATCGTCCTCGAGGTGTCCGACGACGGGCGCGGCTTCGATCCGCGCGCCGGGGAGGACGCCCAGGCGGCCGGGCACGTGGGGTTGCGCGTGCTCGCCGACCTGGTCGCCGACTCCGGTGGCACCGTCGAACTCGCGTCCGCCCCGGGGCGGGGGACGCACGTCCGAGTGGAGGTACCTCGATGATCGATGTCGTGGTGGTCGACGACCACGCGATCGTGCGGCACGGGCTGGAGCAGCTGATCGCGACCACCGACGACCTGCGCGTCGTCGCGTCGGCCGGCGACGGCCTGGCGGCGATCGACGTGGTGGTCGCGACCTCACCCGACATCGTCCTGATGGACCTGTCGATGCCCGAGATGGACGGCGTGGAGGCGACGCGCCGGATCCTCGACGCCCAGCCGGGCGTGTCGATCGTCGTCCTGACCTCGTTCGGCGACCAGCGCCGCGTGCTCGACGCGCTCGACGCCGGGGCGATCGGCTACCTGCTCAAGGGCTCCGACCCGGAGGAGATCATCGAGGCCCTGCGCGCGACCGCCGCAGGGGGGTCACCCCTCGACCCCCTCGCGGCCAAGGTGCTCCTGCGCGCCCGCAACCACCCGCACGACCGGCCCGAGCTGACCGACCGCGAGACCCAGGTGCTGCGCCTGGTGGCGGACGGGCTCACCAACAAGCAGATCGCCCTGCGCCTGGGCATCAGCGAGCGCACCGTCAAGGCCCACCTCGGCAGCGTCTTCCAGCGCATCGGGGTGACCGACCGCACCCAGGCCGCCCTGTGGGCGAGGGA
>JAEMRL010000240.1:1614-4546 GCA_016463385.1 Thermoleophilia bacterium | reverse complement strand
GCGGGCGGGGGGCTCGGCTTCGCGTGGACGGAGGCGATCCATCCCGACGACCGGGCGGCCACGGGGGAGGCGTTCATCGCGGCCTCCGCGTCGCGTCGCGCCTTCGGCCTCGACTACCGCCTGCGCCGCGCCGACGGCGCCTATCGCTGGGTGATCGACTCGGGCCGTCCGCGGCTCGGCCCCGACGGCGCCTTCCTCGGCTACGTCGGCTCGGTGATCGACGCCCACGAGCGCAAGCAGTTCGAGGATGTCCTCGCCGAGAGCGAGGCGCGCCTGCGGACGCTGTTCTCGTCGATCGACGAGGGCTACTGCCTCGCGGAGATGGTCCATGACGCCGACGGCCGCGCGGTCGACTACCGGTTCCTCGAGACCAACCCGCTCTTCGAGTCGATGACCGGGCTCGAGGACGCGGTGGGGCGTACGGCGCTCGAGATGATCCCCGACCTGGAGTCGCACTGGATCGAGACCTACGCCCGCGTCGCCTCCGGCGGGGAGCCGCTGCGCTTCGAGAGTGGATCGGAGGTCATGGGCCGCTGGTTCGACGTCTTCGCCACGCCGGTCGGCGCCTCGGGCACCCGGTTCGCCCTGGTCTTCAAGGACGTCACCGAGCGGCGCCGCGCCGACCTGGCGCTGCGCGAGAGCGAGATCGCCGAGCGGGCCGCCCGGCGGCGGGCCGAGCTGACCGCCCGCGTGCTCGGCGAGATGGAGGCGCGGGAGGGCGTGCGCGCCCGTACCGGGCGGCTGGTGGAGTTGCTGGTGCCTCAGGTGGCCGACGTCGCGGTCGTCGAGATGCCCGATGAGGCGCCGCGGATCTCCATCGCGACGGATGTGCGGCCTTCCGGCGACGACACGGACGCGCTGATGCTCGATCGGCTCGAGATCCGCTCGCAGATGGTCGTGCCGCTCGACCTCGGGGGAGGCGTCCAGGCGACCCTGCTGCTCGGGCTTGTCGACCCCGGGCGCCCGGCCTACACCCCGGACGACGTCGCGTTCGTGGGCGAGGTGGCCGAGCGGGTGGGCCTGCTGCTGGCCCGGGCGCGCGTGCAGGAGGAGGAGCGCCAGATCGGCCTCCGCCTGCAGCGGGCGCTCCTGCCGGACGACCTCGAACCGCATCCGGGCGTGAGCGTGGCGGCGCGGTACGCGCCGGCGAGCGACGTGCTGGAGGTGGGCGGCGACTGGTACGACGCGTTCTCGCTGCCCGACGGGCGCATCGGGGTCGTGGTCGGGGACGTCGTCGGGCACGGGATCGCGGCCGCGGCCGACATGGGCGGCCTCCGGGTCGCCCTCGCCGCCCTGGCGCCGCACGCCGGGGGACCCGCGCGGCTCCTGACGCTGGTGCACGACTTCGCCCGGGAGCGGGATCCCAACTCCTTCGCCACCGTGGGCTACGCGGTGCTCGACGCCTCCACCGGCGCGCTGACCTACGCATCGGCGGGTCATCCGCCGATGCTCGCGGTGTCGCCGTCGGGCGCCACGCGCTGGCTCGCGCAGGGCCGCTCGGCGCCGCTCTGCAACCTCGACGTCGGCGATCGCTCGGAGGCCGAGACGGTCCTCGAGCCCGGATCGCTGCTCGTCGCGTACTCCGACGGGCTCGTCGAGCGGCGGGGCGAGCCGCTGTCGGCGGGCCTCGCCCGACTGGAGGCCGTCGTGCGCGCGCGCATGGACGGCACGGTCGACGAGATCTGCGACGCCGTGATGGACGTCCTCACCAGCGAGTCCGCGCCGGACGACGACACCGTGGTGCTCTGCCTGCGCCTCGCCCCGGTGGACGCGAGCCGCTTCAGCCGTGTGTTCCCGGCGCGCCCCGAGGAGCTGCGGACCATGCGCGCGGCCGTGCGCGAGTGGCTCGACGCCCGCGAGGTGCCGCGCGAGGAGGTCACCAACCTCATGCTCGCCGTCGGGGAGGCCTGCGCCAACGCCGTCGAGCACGCCTACGCGGGGAGGGAGCCCGGTACCGTCGTGCTCGAGCTGGCCGGCGGCGGCGGGGGCATCACGGTGCGCGTGCGCGACTTCGGCGTCTGGAGGCCGCCCACCGCGGCGACCTCGAACGGCCGCGGCCGCGGCACGGAGATCATGCGGGCGGTCACCCATGAGTTCGACCGCCGCGGCGACGAGGGCGGCACGACGGTCACGCTGGCGTTCGCTCCGCGGACGCGGGTGCCCGGATGACCGACCCCCTCGCGCGACTCGTCGCCGTCCGCGACCGGGCGGGCCGCGTCGTGCTCACCCTGGCCGGTGAGATCGACAACTCGAACGCCGCCGCGCTGGAGGCCCGCATGGCCGACGAGGCGGGCACCGCCGCGCACGTCGTCGTCGATCTCGGGGCGGTGACCTACATCGACAGCCAGGGCCTGCGGCTGCTCGTCGAGCTCTCGCGGCGGCTGAGCGCGACCGGCACGGCGTTCACCGTCGTCGCCCCGCCGGGAGGCTTCGCCGCCGAGGTCCTGGAGATCACCTCGATGGGCGCCCTCCTGAACGTCGTCGCGGAGCGGGACGAACCCGGAACCTGAGCGGCGGAGGTCAGGCCCTCTCCGAGTCCCCGCCGGCCACGAAGCGCACGCGTACCTCGGTCCCGCCCTGGCGTGCCTCCCAGGCCGCGTCCTCGGAGAGGCCGGCGATGATCGTGCGGCCCCGGCCCCGGATCGACGACGGCGCGGTGGGGCGCGGGTCCGACAGCGGCGGCGCGGCGCCCGGACGGCCGCGGTCGCGGATCACGACCCGTGCCTCGCGGTCGTCGGCGTCGACGCGCACCTCGACGGGGGCGGCCGGGAGCGACCCGTGCTCCACGGCGTTCTGGACGGCCTCGTCGACCACCAGGGCCACGTCGCCGAGCGCGTCAGGCGCCCATCCCGCGCGGCCGAGCCGGTCGCAGACCCACTGCCGCGCACGCAGGGCCGCATCGGGGGTCGCGGGGATCCTCGCCGCGTCCGCC
>JAEMRL010000240.1:0-1604 GCA_016463385.1 Thermoleophilia bacterium | reverse complement strand
GTCCGCCGCCGGCCGCGCAGGGGCCGCGGCGGGTGGCCTCTCGCTCGTTGACCGTTGTTTCGCGCTCACGCCGGTGGTGATACCCGCCCGCGCGATGGTGACACCGCCGGCCGAGGACGGCGGCGCAGTCGTCTACTCTCGCCACGCACGGAAAACGACGAGACGAGGGCACGTGAGCCGACCGCCGGGTGGAGCAGCCGCGCGAGGGCGCCGCCGGGAGGGCGACCGGTGAACGAGGTCGTCGACTCCACCCTCGCCGCTCTGGCGATCCTCGCCCAGGTCTCCGCGGTCGTCGTCGTGGCCCTCATCGTGGCGGTGACGGTCAACCCGCGGGCGCGCGCGTCCTTCGCCGGATCGTGGGCCACCCTCTCGCGGCAGGCCGTCTGGCTCGCCTGGGGCGTGGCGGCCGTCGCGACGATCGGCAGCCTCTACTTCAGCGAGATCGCCGACTACCTGCCCTGCCGCCTCTGCTGGTACCAGCGCATCGCCATGTACCCGCTGGCGGTGGTGCTGCTGGTGGGGGCTCTGCTGCGCGACCGGCGCGTCACCCTCTATGCGGCGGCCTTCCCGCTGATCGGCGCGGCGATCTCGATCTACCACATCTACATCGAGGTCAACCCGGAGGCCGAGAGCGCCGCGTGCCGCGCCGGGGTCCCCTGCTCGACGCGCTGGATCGACGAGTTCGGCTACGTGACGATCCCCGTCATGGCGCTGAGCGGCTTCGTGCTCATCGGGGCGCTACTCGTCCTGGCCGCCATCTCCGGCCGCAGGGCCCGGGAGGGCGAGACCACCGCCTGAGGCCGGGCGGCGGGCGTGGAAGCGGCCCACCGGGACCACCATCGGCGAACCGCAGACGGGGTCCTCGATGATCTGCGACGCGAGCCCGTAGGCCTCGTGCACGATCTCCGCGGAGATCACCTGGGCGGGGGGCCCGGCCGCGACGATGCGGCCCGCAGCCATCACGATCAGGTGGTCCGCGTACCGGGCGGCGAGGTTCAGGTCGTGGAGCACCATCACCACGGTGGTGCCGCGCTCGTGGTTCAGCTCGCAGAGCAGGTCGAGCACGTCGATCTGATGGGCGACGTCGAGGAAGCTGGTCGGCTCGTCGAGCAGCAGGATGCCGGGGTCCTGCGCGAGGGCCATGGCGATCCAGGCGCGCTGGCGCTGCCCGCCTGAGAGCGTGTCCACCCGGCGCCCGGCGAGATCGAGCGTCCCGGTGGCCGCCAGGGCCCCAGCCACGATCCGCTCGTCCTCGTCCGACCAGCGGCGGGCCCAGCCACGGTGCGGGTGGCGGCCCCGGGCCACCAGATCGGCGACGGTGATGTCCTCGGGCGCGATCGGCTGCTGCGGCAGGAGCCCCACGATCCTCGCCACCTCGCGCGTCGGCAGCCTGCGGATGTCGCGGCCGTCGAGGGTCACGCACCCGCCCTGCGGACGCAGGATCCGCGCGAGCCCCCGCAGCAGGGTCGACTTCCCGCAGGCGTTGGCTCCGACGATCACCGTCGTCCGGGCCCCGGGCACGACCAGATCGAGGTCGCGCACCACGGGGACCCCCTCGAAGCCCAGGGCGAGGCCCCTCGCCGCGAGCACGTGGAGCCCTGCGG
>JAEMRL010000239.1:2711-4556 GCA_016463385.1 Thermoleophilia bacterium | reverse complement strand
GCTCATCCGGGGGCCATTGTGGACCCTGCGAGCGTCGCCCGGTAGGCCTGGACCTCGATCGTTACGTGGTAGGCGGTCGCCGCGGGGTAGGCGGTCTCGCCGCGGATGCCGCGCACCTCGAGCGTGTAGACCCCGGTGCGCGGCACGATCGCGGCGATCGCGGTGGAGGGCGGCACTCCCTGGGAGGCGGCGACCAGCCAGCGCCGGCCGAAGGTCCCGTCGCGGCGCCCGGTCGGCGTGCCCGGCCGCCAGAGCGCCAGCGCCAGGGTGCCGCGCCTCGCGGGCTCGAGCTGCGCGGTGATGATGTCGCCCGCACTCAGGCGCACCCGGAAGCCGTCGCGGGGGTCACGCCACGAGCCGGTGCGGCCCGTGACGGCGGCGAGGGCCGGCGCCCGGCCCAGGCCCAGGGGGACGGTGATGGCCGCGAGTCGCGTGTCGTCGTTCGGCTCCGGGTCGTCGGGCGGCGGGGTCGGCGCGGCGAGAGCTGCCGCCAGATCGACCAGGCCGGCGCCGGTGGCGCTGTCGGGCCCGGCGGGCGGCAGATCGCGCGCGGTCGACTCGATGATCGCCCGGATCTGGCCGGCGGTTACCCCCGGGCGTTGCGCCATCAGGCGCGCCGCCACACCCGAGACGATCGCCGCGGCGACCGAGGTGCCGCTGCGCGCCACGAGCGCTCCGCCCGGGGCCGGCCGCCGCCCGCGTGCGCGCACCGAGGCGACGTCCTCTCCCGGCGCCGCGATCGACACCTGCGGTCCGCGCTCCGAGAGCGGGAGCGGCCGCTGAGAGCTCCCGACCGCCGCGACGGTCACCACCTGCCGGTAGGCGCCGGGGTACGACGGCGGACCGCCGCGCCCGCCCTCGTTGCCCGCGGCCACCACCACGAGGGCCCCGGCGCGCACGGCGGCGTCGATCGCGGCCTGCTCGTCCGCCGAGAAGCCGCGGCCGCCGAAGGAGATGTTGATCACCCGCGCCCCGCGCACCGTCGCGTATCTCAGGCCGCGGATCAGGGCCCGCGAGTTGGTGCGGCCCTCGGCGTCGGCGATCGCGACCGGGAGGATCCGCGCGGCGGAGACCCCGCTGCCGCCGACGCCGTTGCCTGACGCGGCGGCGACGATGCCCGCCACGTGCGTCCCGTGCCCGTCCGGATCGCGGCCCGCGTCGGACGACCCCGGCACGAAGGAGCGGCCGGGCACGACGCTGCCGGCCAGGTCGGGGGCCGCGGCGTCGACGCCCGTGTCGAGCACGGCGACCAGCGGGCGGGGGCCGTCGCGGGGCGGCGGCGTCCAGTTGATCTGCGGGAGGAAGGGCTGCGCGGCGCGGAGCGGATCCGCGGCGGCCGGAGCAGGCGCGGCGGCCCGCTCGAAGACGAACGGCGCCGGAGGGGGAGCTGCGGCCGGGCTCACACCCGCCAGCGCGCGGCGATCGCGACGAAGGCCACGATGATGACGATGGCGGTGACCAGCGCGGCGACCAGCGACACCCCGACGATCAGGGGGATCGTCACCACGATCCCCTGGGCGATCGCCACGATCCAGAGGACGTCGCGCAGGAGCCCCGGTGCGAGGCGGGTGGCGCCCATCACGGAGACGACCAGCAGGGCGATCGCGAGGGTCGCGAGCAGCACTGCGCTCGGCCGCCAGATCAGGAAGCCGATCACCTCCACCAGCGCCAGGATCCCCGACAGCATCAGGCGGCGGCCGCGCAGCCAGCGCCGCGCCCGCTCGCGCGAGGACGGCGGCTCGAGCTCGATGAGGAGCGGGTCGCTCACCGGACGAGTCTACACGCTCACCCGGCCGCGGTCCCGGCGCGCCGTCGGCGCGCCGGGACCGTCCAGCGGACCCCTAG
>JAEMRL010000239.1:0-2701 GCA_016463385.1 Thermoleophilia bacterium | reverse complement strand
GTGACTAGCGGGCCACGAGCACCCGGACGTCACCCGTGGTGCGGGCGCCCGAGTCGTCGGTCACCCGCACGGCGATCGTGCGCACGCCGGCCGGGAGGCCGACCCGGAGCGACGACGAGGTGGCGTCGTCGAAGGCGCCGTCGGCGTCGGTGTCCCACTCGACCTTGGCGATCGCCCCGTCGGGGTCGGCCGCCTGGGCGATGTAGGCCGCGCGCTGGCCCGGGCGCGGCTTCAGGGTGGTCTTCACGATCTTCACCGTGGGCGGCACGTTGGCCCGCGGCGCCGACGACTCCTGGCGTGCGGCGATGCCCGTGATCGTCAGGCGCGGCGTGCCCTTGGTGCGGAGCAGGCTGCCCGTGCCGATGGGGCCGAGGATCGTGGCGCGGCCGGTCGTGATGTCGACGCGGTAGAGGCTCGCACCCGACGCGCCGGCCGGGGTGGCCGACAGGAAGCCGAGGTTGCCGGCGCCCGCGATGTCGAAGGAGGTCTGATCGCCGACGTCGATGCCGAGCGGCTTGCCGTCGACGAGCGTCCCGGCGTTCGGCGGGTTCTGGGTGACCAGCTGATCGGTCGCCGAGTCGATGCCGTAGAGCGTCGTCGTCGCGGGACGCGTCGCCGTCAGCACGGAGTTGGTGTAGGCGCTGGCGACGATCGAGGGGTCACCCGGGTTCAGGGCTCCGTCGGGGCTCGCGGCGCCGTGGTTGCCCGTCGCGAAGGCGATCCGGTAGTTCTGCTCCGCGTTGCTGGTGATGCGCAGGGCGTCCGGGACCGGGTTCACGTCGACGCCGTACGCGGTTCCGACCAGGCCGGGCGTGAAGCCCATGCCGAGCGGCGCGGCCACGGCCGTACCGGGGTCGATCGTGTAAAGGGCGCTGTTGCTGCCGACGCCGACGAGATCGCCCGTGGCCGGCCGCACGTCGATGCCCACCAGCGAGACGCCCGCGGGGAGTCCGGTGATCGGCGTCGAGTCGAGGATGACCCCGGGCGTGCGCGAGTCGATGCGCAGCAGGTTCCCCGCCGAGTCGGTGGCGTGGATGTCGCGCGCCTGGGCGACCGCCGGTACGGCGAGGGCGAGTGCGGCGCCCAGCGCGAGTGAGCGCCGGGTGATCGTGCGTCGGGCCATGGTCTCTCCAGTGATCGTTTGTCGGTCGTGCTGGTGGGTACGGGGTCGACGTCCCCCCGCGTTCATCGCCCGAACCCCTTGTGTCGCCCCCGAACACCGCCGGGCGGCGGGGTGATCCACGGCGGCGCGGCGTACGAACTCATCCGAAGGCGCGGCGGACGGCACCGCACCATCCCGACCCGGAGGCCCCGGATACACACCGTGCGAGCGATCCCCGTCGACGAAGGAGCCGAGCGCCGGATCGTGCCGCCGGCGACCGCCGCCGACATCGAGGAGGCCGACTGGCTCGCGCGCGCCGGGGCCGGGGACCGCGACGGCTCCTTCACCGACCTCTACCGGCGCTACGAGAGCAGGGTGTACGGGCTGGGGATCCGGCTGCTGGGGGATCGCGGCCTGGCGGAGGAGCTCGTACAGGAGACGTTCCTGCGGCTCTGGCGGGGCGCGGGGGGCTACCGGCCCGAGCGCGGATCGGTTCGCTCCTACGTCTTCACGATCGCCCGGCGCGTGGCCGTCACGCTCTGGCGCCGCCCCTCGTCGCGTCCGATCGGCCCCGAGGGGCCCGAGGGTCCCGAGCCGGGCGCCGACGACCGCGTCGAGCAGATCATCCTCTCGGTCGCCGTCCGGGACGCGATGGACGCGCTGACCCCCGAGCACCGCGAGATACTCGCGCTCTGCGTCGAGCGCGACCTCAGCCAGGCGGAGGCCGCCGCCGAGCTCGGGATCCCCGTCGGCACCGTCAAGTCGCGCACGCACCACGCCCTGCGCTCGCTGCACGACGCGCTGGCCGAGAGGGGCGTCCTTGCCTGAGCACGCCCCGCACCCCGACCTCGGGGCGCACGCGACCGGCGGCCTCGAGGCGGCCGAGGCGGCGGCCCTGGAGCGGCACCTCGAGGAGTGCGCGAACTGCCGCGAGGAGTGGGTGCGGCTGCGCGCCACGGCTCTGCTGGTGCCGCGGGCGGCCCCGCCGTTCACGGTCCCGCGAGGCCTCGAGCGCCGCACGCTCGACGCCCTCGCGGACGAGCAGCCGGCCGCCCCGCCGCTGCGCCGGCGGAGGCCGGCGCGCGCCGTGGTCGCGGCGCTCGCGGCCGCGGCGGTGCTGCTGGGCGGGCTGGTCGTGGTCTCCCGCAGCCTCGACTCCGGCCCCACCGGCACCCTGGAGCTCGACGCCGACCTGCGCTCCGCCGCCGACCCCTCCCTGGCGGCGTCGGCCACGGTCCGCGCCACGCCTCTCGGGCGTACGATCGCCCTCGACTCGGACTCCCTGCCCGTGCTCCCGCGGGGAGGGTTCTACGAGCTCTGGTTCGTGGGGCCGGGCGACTCGGTGGCGTCGCCCAACCGGATCTCCTGCGGCACGTTCCACCCCGACGAGAGCGGGCGCACGCACGTGACCCTCCACGCCGCCGCCGACCCCGCCCTCTATCCGACCCTCAGCATCACCACCGAACCCGGCGACGGGGACCCGGCGCCCGGGCCCGAGGTGCTCAGCGCTCGGGGGCCCTAGGCACGACGACGGCGCGCAGGCCGCCACCGGGAAGGCGCGCGACGGCCTCCTCCGCCTCGGCCCGGTCGGGGAAGAGC
>JAEMRL010000238.1 GCA_016463385.1 Thermoleophilia bacterium | reverse complement strand
GGCTCTGGTCGAGGCCGACGCGGACCTCGCCTCCGGCGCGGCGCCAGATCAGGGCGGCGCCCGCGCCGGCGAGGGTCATCGGCCCGAGCAGCCCGTCGGGGAGCGAGAGGCCGGCGATCTCCATCAGCGCGGCCAGGCTTCCCACGACGGCGATGGCGCCGACCGCCATCGGGGCGCGGCGGGCGAACCCCGGCCGCGGCCCTTCGGCGAGCGGCATGCCGGCCGCGGCGATGATGTAGAGCGGGATGCCGATCCCGCCGAGGGCGATCTCGGTGAGGAAGGCGATCCGTACCAGGGCGACGTCGATCCCGAGAGCCGTCGCGAGACCGCCGGCGACGCCCGCGATCACGCGCTCGTCGGCCGACCGCTCGAGGCGGTCGCCGACGGCGGCGTCCGCGGCGCCACGACGCCGGGACGCCACGATGCGGTTCCTAGGGATTGGTGAGCTCCACCCGGGCGTCCCCGATGTCCACGTCGGCGTCGAGGCGGATGGTCCGCTCGGCGGCGGCACCGGCGGCGTCGTTGACCCCTCGCAGACCCTCGGGAGTGACCGGCCCGACGGTGAGCACCCGGACCCCCTCGGGGACCCGGACCACGAGCTCGCCGATCCCGAGCCGCGCCCGGATGGTGGTGACCTCGGAGACGAGCGCGCTCTGGGAGACGTCGATCGTGAGCTGGCCGATCCCGAGGCGGTGCTCGACGGCCGCGTCGGCAGGGGAGGCCACGGTCTGGATGCGGTCGCCGACGCCCTGGTCGATGCGGTCGCCGACCGCGGCGGTGCCGGCCGCGCCGATCGCGAGCAGCCCGGCGAGTGCGATCAGCACGAAGGCCCCGCGCCGGCGGGCGAGGACGATCGCGGCGGTGGTCATCGCGAGGGCGCCGATCCCGAGGGTCACCGCGACCCCCGTCGCCGAGGCGTCGAAGCCTCCGATGGCGCTCAGCACGAGAGCGACCATGGAGGCACCGACGACGGCCGCGAGGCCGTAGAGCCCGACCGACGGCTCGCGCCGGCCGGAGGAGGGGGGAGGCGCCTGAGTCGCTGCGGGCGCGGCGAAGGGCATCGTGCGGGTCGGCTCGTCCGCGGCCACGGCGGCGACCCCGGGGTAGGGGAGATCGACGGCCGGGCGGCGGGCGGTCGTGGCCGTCGCGGCGGGTGCCGCCGCCACGGGCGTGGCCGGGGCCGTCGGCTGGGACGGCGTGTGGCGCTGGTGGTGCACGACCAGCAGGACGATGCCGGCGGCGAGCAGCACGACCCCGCCGGGGCCGCCCAGCATCGACGAGCCGATGCCGGTGGCGAGCGAGATGAGCGCGAGGCCGACCAGCGTCCAGCCGACGATCGTCTCGCGGCGGTCGTCGGGCGATCCGCCGAGCACCGCGCGTCCATCGTCGCGCGGCATCGCGATCGCGAGGCCGGCGTAGGCGATCAGGGCGAGCGGGGGCACCGCGATGGCGACGGCGAGGGCGACCAGCCGCACGATGAGCACCGGGGCGCCGAGCGTGCGCGCGATGCCGGCGCAGACGCCGACGACGATCCTGTCGTCACGTGAGCGCCGGAGCGGCGGGTGGGTCGCCGCCACCCCCGGTGCGGGGGGGAGCGAGGTGGAATCGGCGGGCATGGGGGTCCTTTCGCGGAGCTTGGCACAGTCTCAACCCGAGACTCGCCCGCGCCGCGCCCCGCGTCGATCGGGCATCCCCCTGAACCGACCCTGAGCCCGCCCCGGAACCCACCTCCGGGGCGGGCTCGGGTTCACCCCGCCGCGCGCATCCTGTTGTTGCGGGCGGCGTGCTCCACCTCGGCCAGCCCGAGCGCCTCGAGGACCGGCGGCACGTAGTTGGCGAAGCGGCCGCGCAGGCCCTTCTTGAGCCCGTAGTAGCCGCCGACCGGGTTGTCGTCGGCACGCGCCCAGGCCTCGACGGTCCCCTCCTTGACCGGCTTGCCCTCGTCGGCGTTGCCGAGCGGCATCCAGTCGCCATGGGCCACCAGCATCGCGTGCAGGTCCTCGATGCAGCGCAACTGGTAGCGCACCTCGGTCTTCGCGGCGATCACCACCAGCGCCGGCGGGTCGCTCGTCTCGTCCCGGTGGGCCAGCAGCTCCGAGCCGCCGCTCGGTGTCCGCAGCACCCACGGATCCCCGGCGGTCCCGCTCCCCGTCACCGTCTCCGTCACGATCCACCCCTCCGGTCGGTTGTCGTGCATGCCTCGGCGAAGTGCGGGAGCACCCGCGACCACGCCGACTCGTTGCGGTCCCGCAGGTCGGGCCGGGTCGCCGACAGGCGCTCCCAGCCGATGTGGGTCAGGGTCACCGCGGTGCCGGCGCCGTCCGGCGCGAACACCACGTCGACCTCGGTCGCCTCCTCCCGGGCGCCGTAGATGTGCCACAGGTAGGTGAGCCGCCGTGGCGGGTCCCAGACGAGCACCTCTCCCCAGACGTGCTCGTCGCCCGCGGGCGTGCGCTCGAGGATTCTCCCGCCCACGCGGGGCTCGATCGCGACATGGAGGCCGGGGTCGCCGGACACCGAGTGGCCGCGCGGCCACCACATGTCGATGCGGCCGGTCCAGACCTCGAACGCGTGCGCCGGCGCGCACTCCAGCCGGAGGCGGACCTCGATCGGGGCGCTCACGGGTCCTCGCGGGGGACGGTGTTCTCGGCCGCGATCCGGAAGCGCCCCGCGGCTTCCCCCCAGAGCGCCTCCAGGTAGGCGCGCACCGCCTCGGCCCCCGCCGGGTCGAGGCGGTAGAGCCGGCGTGTGCCCTCGGGCCTGTCGCGCACGAGCCCGGCCTCCTTCAGTACCCGCAGGTGCCGCGACACGGCGGGCCGGCTGACCGGGAGGCGGCCGGCGATCTCACCGACCGATCGGTCCCCGGCGCCCAGCAGGTCGACGATCGCGCGGCGGGTCGGGTCGCCGAGGGCGTCGAGGGCGGCGGAGGTGGCGCGCGTCGGGCTCACGGCCCGACGGTAACCCGCGGGTTACGCTGCCGTCAATCAGGGGGTCGCGACCGGGGCGTCCCAGACCGGGTACCAGCGCTCGAGCTCGGGCTCGAGGGAGAGCTCCGAGGTCAGCAGCGACTGCACCCGCCGCTCGAGGATCGCGTCCCGGCGGTTGTCGCCGCGGGGGGCGAAGGGGTAGAAGCTGCCCCGCTTGTAGTTGTAGACGAGGTCGAGCGGACCCGGCTCGCCGTCGAACCCGAAGACGGCGCAGAGCAGCTGCTCGGAGAACCCGCGCTCCTCCAGCGACTGGCTCACCACATGGGTGGTCGTCGCGAGGTCGTCCATGTCGGGGTCGGCGATGACCACCCACGAGAACCCGAAGGAATCGTCGTGGCGGCTGACGGTGGTTCCCGAGTCGCTGCTCGTCGCCGCCAGCAGCTCCTCGATCTCCCGGACCAGCTGCGCGAAGACCTCGGCGTCGATGGCCCGGAAGCAGACGCCCGCGCGTCCCGTGGTGGCCAGGCCGAGCGACACCTCGAGCGTGACGGCCGCGGACCCGATGCCGAAGATCCGGTCGAGGTCGGCGCGCTTGGGCGCGCGCTGACCCCGGAGCACGTCGAGCAGGCCCATCAGAGGCTGATGCCGGCACCGGAGTCGAGCTGGGCCTGCATCGCCATCAGGCGCTCGATCCGCTTCTCGACCGGCGGGTGGGTCGAGACCAGGCTCGACAGGGAGAAGCCCTTCGAGACGGCAGGGATGATGAAGAAGGCGTTCATTCCCTCCGCTGCCCGGAGGTCCTTCGTCGGCACGCGCTCCATGCTCCCGCTGATGGAGGCGAGGGCGGCGGCCAGCTGCGCCGGCGCCCCGGTCATGATCGCCGCGCCACGGTCGGCCGCGAACTCGCGATAGCGCGAGAGCGCGCGCAGGAGCAGGAACGAGGCGATGTAGACCAGCACCGAGACGAGGATCACCACCAGGAAGACGGCCGCCCCGTTGTCGCGCTCTCTGCCGCGCCCGCCCCCCATCATCCCGCTGTAGACGCCCATCCGGACGAGCAGGCCGGCGACCGTGGCGAGGAAGCCCGCCACCGTCATCACGATCACGTCCTTGTTGGCGATGTGCGCGAGCTCGTGGGCGATGACGCCCTCCAGCTCCCGCGGCTCGAGGCGCTCCATGATCCCGGTCGTCACGCACACCGTCGCGGTCTTGCGGCTGTGGCCGGCGGCGAAGGCGTTCGGGATCTCCGACTCGGCGATCGCGACGCGGGGCTTGGGCAGGTCGGCCAGCTGACAGAGCCGCTCGATCGTTCCGTGCAGCTCCGGCGCCTCCTGCGGTTCGGTGACGCGCGCCCGCATCGAGGCCAGGGCGATCTTGTCGCCGAACAGGATCTGGACGAGCGCGAAGCCCGCGGCGATCACGAGCACGAGGATCGCGCCGACGCCGGCAGCGATCAGCACGCCGATGAAGACGACGTAGATCAGCCCGAGGCCGAAGAGCGTGAGCCCCATCCGCGTCGTCAGCCCGCTGTCCCGTCCGTACCAGCCTCGCGCCGCCACCCGTGCTCCGATCCGTCGAGAACGCTGCCCGACGATCGATGATAGCCCCCCTCCGACGCGTAGCCTTCAGAC
>JAEMRL010000237.1 GCA_016463385.1 Thermoleophilia bacterium | reverse complement strand
GCATCCTCTTCGGCCTGCTGCGCCCCGACGACGGCCAGCTGATGGTCGGGGGCCGGCCGGCCGAGTTCTCGTCCCCGCGCGACGCGCTGGAGGCCGGCATCGGGATGGTCCACCAGCACTTCATGCTGGTGCCCGACTTCACCGTCGCCGAGAACGTGGTGCTCGGATCGCGCTCGGCCTGGAACCCCCGCCTCAACCGCCGCCGCATCGAGGCGGAGGTGGCCGAGGTGTCCGAGCGCTCGGGCCTGGCCATCGACCCGGCGGCCCGCGTCCGCGACCTGCCGGTCGACGTGCAGCAGCGGGTCGAGATCCTGAAGCTCCTCTACCGCGGCGCGCGGACCCTGATCCTCGACGAGCCCACCGCCTCCCTCGGGCCGGCCGGCATCCGCTCGCTGTTCACGGCGCTCGAGGGCCTCCGCGCACAGGGGCACTCCGCGGTCCTGATCACCCACAAGCTGACCGAGGTGCAGGAGGTCGCGGACCGGGTCACCGTGATCCGCGCCGGGCGCACCCAGGGCGTCTTCGCCCGCGGCGCCTACCGCGAGACCGACCTCGCCCGGGCGATGACCGGCGGCGAGATCGCCGCCCTGCCCCACCAGCGCGCGGCGGCGGGACGGGAGCCGGTGCTCCGCGTGGAGGGCCTCTGCGTCGATGACGAGGAGGGCCGTCGCACCGTCAGCGGCGTCGACCTGACCGTCTGCGCCGGCGAGATCGTCGGGATCGCCGGCGTCGAGGGCAACGGCCAGCGCGAGCTCGCCGACGTGCTCGCCGGCGTCCTCGCGGTAACCGAGGGGAGCGTCTCGGTCGACGGCCGCGACGTCACCGGCCTGACGCCTCGCGAGCTGCACCGGGCCCGCGTCTCGGTCATCCCCGAGGACCGCCTGCACTGGGGCCTCGTGGCGGACCTCACCCTCGCCGAGAACCTGGCGCTCGCCACCGTCGCCGGCGGCGGGCTCCGCCGCCGGCGCCTGCTCGATCTGGGGCGGATGGAGTCGGAGGCGGCCGAGCTCCTGACGACCTACGGCGTCCGCCCTCCCGATCCCGGCGCCCGCGCCTCGCAGCTGTCGGGTGGCAACCAGCAGAAGGTCGTGATCGCCCGCGAGATGTCGCGCGATCCGCGGCTGCTGGTCGCCGCCCAGCCGACGCGCGGGCTCGACGTGGGGGCGATCGACTACGTCCACCGCCGCCTGCTGGAGATGCGCGCGCGGGGCGCGGCGATCCTGCTGGTGACCAACGAGCTCGAGGAGCTGCTGGCCCTCTCGGACCGCATCGCGGTGATGTACCGCGGCGCCTTCGTCTACGAGGCGCCGGTCGCCGACGCCTCCACCGACGCCATCGCGATGGCGATGGCGGGCATCGCACCCTCGGCCGAGGCGAAGGTCGCGTGAGCACGGCCCCGGTCACCCCCGGCACGGCCACCCGCCTGCGCGACGCCCTCGGCGTCACCGAGGGGGGCCTCGCCGCCCTGCGCACCGGGCTCGTCGCGCTCCTCGGAACGCTGATCGGCGTCGGGCTGATGATCGCGGCGCTCGGCCAGGACCCCTTCGAGGCCTACCGCACGATCGTGTCGGGCTCGCTCGGCGAGTCGGACAGCATCGGGCAGACCCTGATGGTGGCCGTGCCGCTCGCCCTCTGCGGCGTGGCCGCCGCGATCCCCTTCACGGCGCGCCTGTGGAACGTCGGCGCCGAGGGCCAGATGCACATCGGCGCGTTCGGCGCCGTGGCCGTCGGGCTGACGCTCCCCGCGCTGCCCGGGCCGCTCTTCATCCCCCTGATCCTGATCGGCGCGATGGCCGCCGGGGCCGCGTGGGCCGCCATCGCGGGCGCCCTCAAGGCGGCCGTGGGGGCCAACGAGGTGATCGTCACGCTGATGCTCAACTTCATCGCGATCCTGATCGCCACCTACGCGATCACCGGCATCTGGCCCCAGGAGATCGCGCCGCAGACCGAGCGCCTGCCCGAGTCGGCGGCGCTGCCGACGATCTGGTCGGGCACGGTGCTGAACCTCGGCTTCCTGATCACGCTGGCGGCGGTCGCCCTCGCCTGGGTGCTGATGCGGCGCACCGGCCTCGGCCTGCAGATCCGCTCGATCGGCCTCAACCCCTTCGCCTCGCGGCTCAACGGCATGAACGTCGGCCGCCTGACGGTGATCACCTTCGCGATCGCCGGCCTCTTCGCGGGACTGGCCGGCGCCGTGCTGGTGCTGGGCGAGAACCGGGCGCTCGTGACCAACTTCTCGGCGAGCTACGGCTACCTCGGCATCGCGGTGGCGCTCGTGGCCCGCCTCTCCCCGGCCTGGATCCTGCCGTCGGCGATCGTCTTCGCCGCCCTCCAGGTGGGCAGCCAGAGCCTCCCCGCGGCGACCGGCATCTCGACCGCCTTCGGCCAGATCATCATCGCCACCTTCGTCCTCGCGCTCCTGGGCGCCCGGGTCATCCGCCTCCGCTACGCCGAAGGGGCCGTCCAGTGAACTCCGACGTGATCATCTCGGTGTTCGTCACCGGCATCGCGCTGATGACGCCCGTCCTGTGGGCCGCGCTCGGCGAGGCCATCACCGAGCGCGCGGGCATCCTCAACATCGGCATCGAGGGCGTGATGCTCGGGGGCGCGCTGACCTGCGCCTGGTGCATCCGCGAGGGCGCCGGCATCACCACCGGCCTTCTGCTCTCGATCCCCGTCGGCGCCCTGATCGGCGTGATCCTCTCGTACCTCTGGGTCACCCGCGGGGCCGACCAGATCGTCAGCGGGATCATCTTCAACCTGCTGGCGCTCGGGATCACCACGCTCCTGTTCGAGGAGTACCTCAAGGGCGTCGGCGTCGTCACGAGCCTCGACAAGATCGCGATCCCGGGCCTCTCGGAGATCCCGTGGCTCGGCGAGATCCTCTTCACCCAGAACGTCACGGTCTACCTCGCCCTGCTGGCGGCCGTGCTGGTGTTCCTGCTCCTGCACCGCACCTGGTTCGGCCTCTACCTGCGCTCGGCCGGCGAGAAGCCCCGCGCGACGGAGACGGCCGGACTGAGCGTGCCGCGGCTGCGCTACGCGTCGGTGATCATCGGCTCCGCGCTGATGTGCTTCGGCGGCGCCACCCTCGTCGCCTCGACCTCGGGCGGGTTCGTCACCAACGTGACCGCCGGGCAGGGCTTCGTGGCCCTGGCGATCGTCGTCCTCGGGCGCTGGAACCCCTTCCTGATCATCGGCGGCGCCATGCTCTTCGGCGTCACGCAGGCGCTCCAGTTCCAGGCGCAGTCGCTCGGCTTCCTGAGCGCGCTGCCGGCCGAGGCGTGGCTGGCCCTCCCCTACGTCGTGACCATCGTCGCGGTCGTCCTCGCCAAGTCGTCCCGCTACCCGAACGCCTGCGGCGTGCCGTTCACGCCCGCCGGCGCGACGCGGTGACCCGGCCATCGCCGGACCGTCCCACCCCGTTCACCCAAACCAAGGAGCGCGCGTGCACAGATCATTGAGGGGCTGCATCGCAATCGTGGCCGCGGGCGCTCTCGCCTTCGGCGCGGTCGCCTGCGGCGACGACGAGTCGGACGCCGCGGCAGAGACCACGGGGGCCACCGCCGCGGCGGCGGTCGACTTCAGCGTCGCCGTCCTCAGCCCGGGGAGCGCGAGCGACGGCTCCTGGGGCCAGGCCACCACCGAGGGCGTCGACGCGGCGTCCGAGGAGTTCGGCGTGACCATCGACGGCAAGGGCGAGAACCTGCTGACGCCCGAGGAGTACACCCAGCAGGGCACGGCGTTCGCCAAGTCGGGCACCGACCTCATCCTCATGGCCAACGGCTCGGTCCCGCAGTCGGTGACCAAGGTCGCCACCGACTTCCCCGACGCCACCGTCTGCGGCGCCGCGATGACCATCCCGGAGGCCGAGCTGCCGGCCAACGCCTGCACCTACGACCCCGAGCAGCAGGAGGGCGCCTTCTCCGCCGGCTACCTGGCGGCGCTCACCAGCAAGAGCGGCAAGCTCGGCGTCGTCGCCGGGTTCGCGTTCCCCGCGCTGACCCGGCAGGTCGAGGGCTTCACCCTCGGCGCCCGCTACGCGAACCCCGACATCGAGGTCAAGCAGGTCTACATCAACAGCTGGACCGACGTCGCCGCCGCCAAGGCCGCCGGCGCCGCCCAGTACGCCGACGGCGTGGACATCATCTTCTCCGCGACCGACTCGGCGACGCAGGGCCTGTTCGCCGCCGCCCAGGAGAAGGGCGAGGGCAACTACGTCATCGCCAGCTACTTCGACTCGAACGCCCAGGCGCCGGACGTGGTCCTCACCAGCGTCCTCTACAACCTGCAGGGCGTGAACAAGGAGATGGTCAGCAAGGCCGTCAAGGACGAGATCGAGCCCACGAACTACACCTTCGGGCTCGACTTCGGAGTCGGCGAGCTGGCCCCCTTCTACGACCTGGAGAGCGTCGTCCCCGAGGAGGCCAAGACCAAGAGCGAGGCTCTGGTCGCGGCGATCAAGGACGGCTCGGTCGTGGTCCCCGACACCACGGTGCTCGGCACCACCGGAGCCGGCGCCAAGTACGACCTGGCCAAGCTCGAGGCCACCCCGTAGCGCCCCGGGAC
>JAEMRL010000236.1 GCA_016463385.1 Thermoleophilia bacterium | reverse complement strand
GGCCACCGCCCGCTTCCGGATCCGCGTCGCCAACGACGGCGCCGGCGTCGCCCGTCGTGTCCGCGTGGTGGACGTGCTGCCGGCCGGGTTCACCCTCGTCCGCGCGGGCAGCCCCGGCGTGCGCCTGTCGGCCGGACGGCCGGCGTGGACGATCGCCCGCATCCGCCCCGGCCACTCGCGCACGGTCTACATCCAGGTGCGCACCACGGCCGACGCCCGCGGGGCGCGGTGCAACAGGGTTCGCGTGACGGCCCCCGGCACGTCCGCCGCCGGCGCCCGCGCCTGCGTCCGGGTGCAGGCTGCGCCGCCCCGGGTCCGGGTGGTGGCCGTCACCGGCTGAGGCTGAGTGGTGACACGCGGGGTCGCGCCGTGGTGACGGTCGCGGCCCCGCGGACGGCTACCATCGGGGGATGCAGGAGATCTCGGTCCTGAGCTACCCGGTGGCGTTCGCCGCGGGCTTCGTGTCGTTCGCCTCGCCCTGCGTGCTGGCGGTGGTGCCGGGCTACCTGTCGTTCATCTCGGGCGTGTCCTTCGACGAGCTCGGAACGCGGACGCGCGACGTGATGGTCCCGACCATCGCCTTCGTCACGGGCTTCTCCCTGATGTTCACCGCGTACGGCGCGAGCGCCGGGCTGATCGGCTACTCGCTCACCAGCCATCAGGACGCGCTCAACCTGATCGCCGGTCTGCTGCTGATCGCCATGGGCATCGCGATGATCGCCCTTCCCCAGCTCGGGCTGATGCAGACCGAGCGGCGCATCCCCCTCGCCCGGCGGCCGACCACGCTCGCGGGCGCCGGCTTCGTGGGCGCCGCGTTCGCCGTGGGATGGACGCCGTGCATCGGCCCGATCCTCGGCAGCATCCTCGGCTACGCCGCCCCCACCGGCTCGCCCGGCCTCGGCGCCAGCCTGCTGTTCACCTACTCCCTCGGCCTCGGCATCCCGTTCCTGCTGTCGGGCCTGTTCATCACCCGGACGATGGCCGCCTTCCGCTGGATGCGCGACCGCTGGCGCGTGGTCAACGCGACGGCCGCCGCGGTATTCATCATGATCGGCGTCCTGGTGGCGACCGGCCGGTTCGAGGTCATCACGCAACGTCTCTCGGGAGTGGGGTTCAGCGGAATTTGAAGATCGTCTCGATCGTGGGGAACCGGCCGCAGTTCGTGAAGGCCGCCCCCCTCAGCCGCGCGCTGCGCCGACGGGTGACCGAGGTGCTCGTGCACAGCGGCCAGCACTACGACCCCGAGCTGGCCGACCTCTTCTTCGACGAGCTCGGCGTGCCCCAGCCCGACCACGCCCTCGAGGTGGGGTCGGGCAGCCCCGTCACCCAGCTCGCCGTGATGCTGGAGCGGCTCGAGCCACTGCTCCTCGCCGAGCAGCCCGACATGGTGCTCGTCTACGGCGACACCACCACGACGCTGGCGGGCGCGCTCGCCGCGGCGAAGCTCGGCATCCCGATCGGCCACGTCGAGGCCGGGCTGCGGTCGTTCGACAAGTCGATGCCCGAGGAGCAGAACCGCGTGGTCACCGACCACCTGTCGGCGCTGCTGATGTGCCCCACCGACACCGCGGTGGCGAACCTCGCCCGCGAGGGGATCACCGCCGGCGTGCACCAGGTGGGCGACGTGATGCTCGACGCGAGCCGCATGTTCGCCCCGGCCGCCGCGGCCCGCCCGGGCCCGCGCGCGCTGGGCCTCGAGCCGGGCGGCTACCTGCTGGTGACCGTCCACCGGGCCGCGGCCACCGACACCCCCGAGGCGCTGGCGAGCCTGGCCGAGGTGCTGGAGGCGATCGACGAGCCCGCCGTCTTCCCCGTGCACCCGCGCACCCGCCACCGGCTGGCGTCGGCGGGGCTGTGGGAGCGCCTTGAGGCCCATCCCACGCTGCGCCTGTCGCCCCCGGTGGGCTACCTCGACTTCACGGCCCTGCTGCTCGGCGCCCGCGCCGTGGTCACCGACTCGGGCGGCGTGCAGAAGGAGGCCTACTTCAACGGCATCCCCTGCGTCACGCTGCGCGACACCACCGAGTGGGTCGAGACCGTGGAGGGCGGCTTCAACACGCTGACCGGGATGGACGCGGGGAAGGTGCGCGCCGCCCTCGCCGACGTGTCGATGCCGGCCGAGCGGCCGCACTACTACGGCGACGGCCGCGCGTGCGAGCGCATCGCCGACGCCGTCGCGGCGTCCCTCCCCGCATGAATTACTGTACGGGCCTCGGATACCGAACCACCCGCCCGCGTCGGGAAGGCTGGACCATCGGCCAGTCGTCAGCCGTACGTCCGGCGTGGTTAAGATCTGCTGATTCCATCTCTATCTCGGCGGTCGTGAGTAGATGAAGCGTCGCGTGTCCTCCTCCCTGCGTCACGTCGGCCTCGCGGCCATGCTCGCCGCGGGCCTCGTCGCGGCTCCCAGCGCCCTGGGCGCGGCGCCTCCGACCGACCTCGCCTCGAACCCGGCGAGCCCGGGTGGCGGGGGGAACTGGACCTTCACGTGGACCGACGGGGTGCCGGAGCTGGCCGGGCCCGTCACGTACGAGGGCGGCCTGGTCGCGAACATCCTCGACCTCCCCGTGAACGCCCCGCTGGCGTCTGGCGTCGTGATCGACCCGCCGGAGGGCAACTTCTGGTTCAAGGTCCGCTCGGTGGAGCCGGGAGCGGTGGAGAGCGCATACGCCACCCTTCCGATCACCGTCGACGAGACCGGCCCGACCGCCACGCTCAGCCTCAGCGGCCCCTCGGGAGGGGTCGGCGGCTGGTTCCGGTCGCCGCTCAACGTCGTCATCGGCGCCTGCACCGACGCCGTCGCGGGCATCGCCCCCGCTCAGTGCGCCAACCGCGCCTGGACCCTCGAAGGGGACTTCGCCGGCGGGTCCCAGGCGATCCAGCTCACCGACCTCGTCGGGAACACGTCGAACATCTCCATCCCCACCGCCTTCGGCTACGACGCCACCCGGCCCGCGATCTCCTCGGCCGGAGGGACGGCCCCCGTCTCCCCGGGCGCCCTGGTGGCCAGTGAGCCGACCTTCGAGTGGAGCCCCGGCCTCGACCTGATGTCGGGGATCCAGCGCTACCAGCTGGTCTTCTCCACCGACGCCGACTTCGGCGACGAGTACACCGACACCGGCGGCCAGGTGATCGCGAATCGCACCCACGCGCCGGGCGGCAACTTCACCGCGACGCGCGACCCCGGCCTGCGGCCCACGCCGCTGCCGGAGAACGTGGCGCTGAAGTGGTGGGTCCGCTCGATCGACAAGGCCGGGAACCTCCGGCGCTCGAGCGCCTTCGACCTCAAGATCGACCCGACCGTGCCGCCCGCCCCGTCCATCACCGGCGGCCCGAACGCGCCGACCCAGGACACGGGGCCGACCTTCACCTGGCAGGGCTCGGAGACCAACTTCCACTGGGAGCTGACCTCGGCCGGCTCGCAGCAGCCGATCCGTCAGGGTGGCGGCGAGAACGTGACGCAGACCACGCTGGCCGCGCTGCCCGACGGCGACTACGTCTTCCGCCTCACGCAGATCACCGAGGCCGGGCAGAGCAGCGCCGAGGCGACCCGCTCGTTCAAGGTCGACACCACGGCGCCCACCGCTCCGACGATCACCGCGCGCCCGACCTTCCCGTCGATCGGCGTCAGCCCGACCTTCAGCTGGACCACCGAGCCCGGCGCGTTCTCGCGCTGGAGCGTCGTGAACGCCGCCGGCGCCGTCGTCGGCCCGATCGACACCCCGGTGACCTCGGCCGAGCTGCCCGCGCTGGCGGAGGGCCCGTACACGTTCCAGGTGATCCAGATCGACCCTGCCGGCAACGTGTCGGCGGCCACCACCGAGGGCTTCACGGTCATCGCCCCGCTCGTGCCGGCGCCGGGCGACGACGCCCAGGCGACCTTCCTGGCGAGCCTGCCCAAGCAGAACGCCCTGCGGCTGAAGCCGAAGGCCGGCACCACCCTGCCGACGCTGCGGCCCGTGCTGAGGTGGAAGAAGGGCCCGCGCGGCACCAAGCTCTACAACCTGCAGATCTTCCAGGTGACCAAGCGCAAGAACAACGCCAAGCCGAAGGTCACCAAGGTGCTGTCGCGCTTCCCGCGCAGCCTGCAGTTCCGGACGCCCAGCAAGGGCCTGAAGGCGGGCACCTGCTACGTCTGGCGCGTCTGGCCCTACACCGGCACCGCGTTCACCACCCGCCCGGTCGGCGTCAGCAACTTCTGCGTCGCCAGCAAGACGGTGCTGCGCAAGAAGGCGCTCGCGGCCGCCGCGCGCAAGAAGGCGGCGCAGCGACGCGCCGCCATCGCCCGCGCGCGGCGCTGATCGCCCTGTCAGATCCCGAGGTCGAAGGGGCTGGGCTCGAGCCGGTGGTCGTGCTCGCGGCCCGGCCGCGGGGTCTCGTAGACCTCCGAGGCCCCGAGCCGCGCAAAGAACGCCGCGTAGCGGGCGAGGGGCCCGCTCAGCGGCGGCAAGGCAGCTGCCGGCGTGGCCGCTGCCGGCGCGGCTGCGGCCGGCGCGCCCTCCAAACCTTGCGCACGCTCAGGCTTCCTGTCTTCTTGCTTTTCTGAACTATCTTCCTGTTCTTTGTCGCCCTGTTCATC
>JAEMRL010000235.1 GCA_016463385.1 Thermoleophilia bacterium | reverse complement strand
TGCCGGCCGGCGTGTTCGCCGAGGTTCCGGTCACCGCGCCACCGGCGCCGCCGGTGGACTTGAGGGTCTCCTTGCTGGTCTCCGACTCGAGCGGCACGACCTTCTCGGTGTCGAAGATCTCGCTGTCGGTGGTGACCTTGTCGAGGTCGAGCTGGGCGCGGACCTGGGTGACGGCCTTGCCCGGCCCGAGCGTGGCGGCGAGCATCGCGTCGAGCCGGCTCTGCACGCTGCGCTCGTAGGCACCCTCGATGGCGAGGCGCTCGCTGGCGGCGCCGGCGCCCGAGGCGCCGGCCGCGCCGCCCTCGAGGATGTTGCCCTGGGAGTCGGTGATGGTGATGCCCTTGGCGTCGAGGCCGGGGACGGCCATCGACACGAGCTTGGTGATGCCCTCGACCTGGCCGGAGTCGAGATCCTGGCCGGGCTTCATGGTGAGGACGACCGCCGCCGTGGTGGGCTGCTGCTCGCTGGTGAACAGCTCCTCCTCGGGCATGGCGATCTTGACCGTGGCCGACTGGATCGGGTCGAGGCGGCCGATGGCGCGCGAGAGCTCGCCCTCGCGGGCCCGGACGAGGTTGACGCGGTTGGTGAAGTCGGTGGCGCCGAGGTTCGACTTGTCGAAGATCTCGTTGCCCACGACCGCCCCTCCCTCGAGCACGCCCGAGGCGGCGAGGTCGATGCGGGCCTGGTCCACGTCGGCGGACGGCACCTGCACGGTGCTGCCGCCATCGGTGAGCTGGTAGCGGATGCCCAGGCTGTCGAGCTGCTTGGTGATGGCCGACGCGTCGGCCGCGCTCGTGCCGGTGGCCAGCGTCGCGTAGGAGTCCGACCCCGAGAACCGCATCAGGACGAAGATGCCGACCATGAAGATCACGACGGCGCCGATGAGCAGCCGCCGGCTGGGGCCGGTCAGGCCCTCCCAGAACCCCGTGACGTTCCCGAGTGCTCCCATGTCGCGCTAGACCTGCATCCTGCTGAGTTCCTGCCAGGCCTCGATCATCTTGTTGCGCACCTGCACCGCGGTGTTGAAGGCCAGGTCGGCCTTCTCCACGGCCACGAGGGCCACGGTGGGGTCGGCGAGGCCGCCGGTGGCGGCCTGCTCGCTGAGGCGCTCCGAGCCGACGAGCTGGTCGTTGAGGCCCGAGATCGCGCCGGAGAGCATGTCGCCGAAGCCGCCGGCCGCAGGGGCGGGCGCGGCGGCCGCGCCGCCGATGCCGTCGGAGGCCGTGATCGGCCCAAAGGGCATCGCCCCCAGGGAGGCGATCGGGGGGAGCGGGGTCACGAGATGATCCGCAGGGAGTCGCGGGCCATCGACTTGGTGGCCTCGAAGGCGGTCACGTTGGCCTGGAAGGCGCGCGTGGCGGCGACCATGTCGGTCATCTCCGTCACGGCGTCGACGTTCGGCCGGGTGACGTAGCCCTTGGCGTCGGCCTCGGGGTGACCGGGCTCGTAGACGCGGCGCAGCGGCGAGGTGTCCTCGACGATGCCGGTCACGGCGACGCCGTGGAGGTCGGCGGCGCCCGCGGTGCTCTCGATGCCGGCGGGGCGGGGCAGCGCGAACTGCGCGCCGCCGGGCGCCGGGGCCATGGTGACGGCCTTGCGGCGGTAGGCGTCGCCGACGCCGTTGGTGCTGTCGGCGTTGGCCAGGTTGTTGGCGATCACATCCATGCGGAGACGCTCGGCGGCCAGGCCGGTGGCACTGATCCCGAGCGCGGCGTACATGCCCATCAGTGAGCTCCTCGCCGTAGGTGGGTGAACAGGGTCAACGGCCCATGATGGCCGTGCGGAACTGCGCGAAACGCTTGTCGAGAAGCGAGACGACGGTCTGGTGGGCGAGGGTGTTCGCCGACAGCTGCGCCATCTCGTCGTCGGGGTCGACGTTGCTGCCGTCGACCCGCATCGTGGTGGTGTCGACCGATCGCACACCGGGCATGAAGTCGTCGACCGCCCGGCTCGTGCCACCGAAGGTGGGCAGCGAGTTCTCGCCGCGGCTCAGCCGCGAGCGGTCGCTCTCCACCGCCTGGGCGAGCGCCGCCTCGAACGAGACGTCGATGCGCTTGTAGCCGGGGGTCTCCGCGTTGGCGATGTTGTTCGCGATCGCGGTGTTGCGGGCGTTGTGGCCGCGCAGCGACGCCGTCAGGACCTCGGTGGTGAGATCGTCCGGGAACATCAGGCGGGGCCGAAGGGGTCGTTCGCGACCAGGGGGCCGACGTCGTCCATGAGCCGCATCAGCCGGTCGGGCGTGATGTCGAGCACGGCCAGCGAGGCCGGGTCCATGCCGTACATGAGCCCGTCGCCGCCGAGGCCCACGCCGAGCATCATGCAGGCGGCATCGGCCAGGTGGACGCAGTGCGCGAGGGCCGGCTTGAGCGTCGCCCCGCTCGGGGAGTGGTGGAAGCGGATCGCCTCCTCCAGCTCCGGGGGGAAGCTCCACGAGGAGGCGATCTGCGCGCCGAGCTCCGCGTGGTCGAAGCCGAGCAGCTCGGCCTCGACCTCGTGGAAGGGCACGCGCCGCTCCTGCGAGATCCGGGTCACCTCGTCGAAGGCGTTCTCCATGTAGCTGGAGAGGATCGTCTTGCCGATGTCGAGCAGAAGGCCGGCGACGAAGGCCTCCTCCACCGGCGCGAGCTGCACCTCGACCGCGAGCCGGCGCGCCGTGAAGGCGACCGAGATCGAGTGGCGCCACAGCTCGCCCTGCTGCAACCCGTAGCCCGGCAGGCTGCCGCTCAGGAGACGCGCCGTGTGGCTGGAGATGGCGAGGCTCTTGATGGCGGAGAAGCCGAGCATCACGACCGCCTCGGTCACCGTGGTGACCCGGCGGGCGTGCCCGTAGAAGGACGAGTTGGCGAGCTTGAGGATGTTCGCCGTGAGGCTCTGGTCGCGCAGCACCACCTGGGAGAGCTGCCCGACGGTCATGTCCTGGTCGTCGCAGGCGGAGATGACCTCCTGGATGCTCGAGGGCATCGGCGGGAGCTCGGCCACCGCGGCGGCGACCTCCGGTGCGGTGAGGCGTGTGATCAGGGCTGCCATGGGTGTCTCCGGGTAGGCGGTCGCTGCGGGCTAGGCCAGCGCGGGGGCGTGGGAGTCCTCGTGCGCCTCGGCGCGCCGCTCGGCGACCAGGGCGGTCCAGGCCTCGCACAGCACCTGCAGGTCGGCGATGACCTCGCGGAGCGTCGGGGAGTCGACCGTGTCGGGGTCGAGCCGGCGCAGGACGTACTCGTAGATGGCGCCCAGGTGGCGCGTGATGGAGCCGGCGGCCGGGTTCAGGCCCCGGTCGAGCTCCTCGACGATGGCGCGCACGCGGCCCACCAGGCCGGCGGCGGTGGCGCGGTCGCCGCGGACGAGGGCCTCATCGGCCTCGTTTCCGAATCGGATCGCACCCTCGAAGAGCATGAGGATGAGGTCCTCGGGGGAGGCGGACTGGACCTGCTCGAGAGACGGAGTGCTGTGCATCCTGAGGAGACCTCGCGGTCGAGATGGATGGTCACGCGGGGTTCCGTCCCCTATTCGCCGGCGTATGTCCCTGCCGACTCCCCGTATGTCTCGACCTGCGCGCGCCGTTCCTTGAGTGCGGTGCCCATGCTCTCTAGAGGTGCCGCACCGCCCGGAGGGCGGGATGCCTCGCGGCGGGCGGGCCGCGCCCGCTGCCCGGGTGGAGGTCCACTTGGACCTGCGCCCGAGGTCCACTTGGCCACGGGACGCGGGTCCACTTGGACCTGCGCCCGAGGTCCACTTGGCCGCGGGACGCGGGTCCGGTCGCCCACGGAGACGGTCTGCGGCTCTGCCGCGATGCGAGGACGCGGGCGGCCTGGAAGAGTCGTCACATGACCGGCCCACGGCGAACGGCGGCGCTCGGCGGAGGCCTCGCCCTCCTCGCGCTCACGGGCTGGATCCGCCGCACCCACGCGGCGGCCGGGGAACGCCGGCGGGCCCTGCCCGGAGACGAGCTCGTCCCGAGCCCGATGTGGCAGGCGACCCGGGCCATCACGATCGGCGCCCGCCCGGCTCAGGTGTGGCCGTGGCTGGTCCAGATGGGCTTCCCTACCCATCGGGCCGGCTGGTACACGCCCGCCTGGCTGGACCGGGTCGTGTTCGGCATCCGGGAGCGGAGCGCCGCGCGCATCGTCCCCGAGCTCCAGGCGCTCGAGGTGGGCGACCGGGTGCCCGACAGCGACAGCGGCGCCTCGTACTTCACCGCCGCGCGCGTCGAGCCGCCGCACGCGCTGGTGCTCCTCTCCCACACCCATCCGCTGCCGATGTACCGCGACGTCGACTTCTCCTGGGCCTTCGTCGCCACCGACGATGCAGGCGGTACGCGGCTGATCATGCGGGCCCGCGTCACCTACACGCCGGTCTGGCACCCGGCGCTCGTGCGGTGGATCATCGCCATCGCCTTCGGCGCCGGGGATGTCGTGCAGGCCGGCGGGATGCTGCACGGCATCAGGAGGCGCGCGGAGGGGCGCACCCACTAGCGCGCGAAGCCGGGTCGCCCCGCAGGGCGACCCGGCTTCGGGTCAGATCAGGAGGGCTCCCAGGCGATCAGGAACGCCGGCTCCGTGCGGACGCCGTCGGGCCGCAGGGGCACGACGCGCGCGGCGCAGGCGAGGCGGCCGCTCTCCGACGCGGGGACCACGGCGAC
>JAEMRL010000234.1 GCA_016463385.1 Thermoleophilia bacterium | reverse complement strand
ATGACGAAGAAGCGCATCGGCCCGTAGACGCCGAGGCACATCAGCAGCGGCGCGATGTCGCCCACCATCATGTGCTGAACCATGTGGGCCGACAGCAGGTACTCCATGCCCAGGTGGTGCAGCGGCGAGACCAGCGCCAGCACGATCATGTTGATGCCCACCAGGAACGAGATCGCCCGGGGGATGGTGGCCCACTCGGGGCCGCCGCGGCGGCGCAGGCGCCTCCAGCCGAGGATGTAGAAGTAGGTCATCGCGCCGCAGACAAGCAGCACCCATGGGTCGAAGTGCCACTCGGCCCAGTGGTCCATCGCCTCACCGCCGTGCGCATGCCCGTCCGCCTGGAGGGGCAGCGCGACGGCGGTGAGGGGGATGGAGATCATCTGCGCGAGGTTACTTCCCAGCCGATGCGACGATGTAGTCGGCGACGGCCTCGATCTGCTCCGGCGAGAGCTGCGTGCCGAAGGCGGGCATCGCGTTCAGGCCGTTGGTGACCCGGTCCACGATGAGGTCCTTGGCGGGCTTGGTCTCGTCCAGGTTCGGACCGACCTCACCGGCGCCGCCGGCCGCCGCGAGAACGTGGCAGCCACCGCAACCCGTGGCGACGAACACCTGCTGGCCGGCCGCGAGGTTGTCGTCCGGCGCCTCGCCACCGCCACCGCCACCGCCCGCAGGCTGCTCGAGCGGGGGCAGGAACGCCGCCGTGGCGTCGTCCTGGTTGGCGTTGCCGATCGCCCAGCCACCGAGCGCCAGACCGCTGATGGCGACCAGGGTGAGCTCCATGACGCCGCCCTGCAGGGCCGGGCTGGTCAGCTTCGGCCGCTGCACGCCCAGCTTGATGCGCTGGGTGGTGGCGCTCGTCTGACCGCGGAACGTCTGGACCAGGTTGAAGACGAACAGTAGCTGGGCCAGGGCGAGCACGGCGAGCACCGGGATGGAGGCCGCCGTCAGCGTGTCGTACTGGCCGGGCAGCACCGCGAAGCGCCGCGGGGCGCCCTGCAGGCCCTGGGTCATCCAGATGGCGCTGAACATCGTGCCCGCGAAGGTCGTGAGCCAGACGTGCCACATGCCGAGGCGATCGCTGTAGAGCTCCTTGCCCAGCAGGTCGGGCAGGAAGGTGTAGATGGCGCCGAAGATCACGATGCCGATGTTGAGCAGCGCCATGTGGTGGAAGTGGCCCACCACCCAGAGGGTGTTGTGGACGAAGCTGTCCCAGGCGATGGTCGCGTTGACCACGCCCGACAGTCCGGCGATCAGCCACGCGACGAGGCCGAGGAAGAGCGCGGTGCTCCCCGCCGTCCAGGTCCAGCGCGACTTGTAGATCGTGAACAGCAGGCTGTAGAGCGACAGCGCCGAGACGATCGTCAGGGCGAAGGTGAGCGGCTCCATGCCGGTGTTGATGGCGGCCTGGATCCCGTCGGGGTAGTCGAGGTAGAGGTGGTGCGCCCAGACGGTGACGTTGGCGATGACGGCGATCGTCCAGCCGACGGCGATGATGTTGCCGGCCACCAGCGGCCGCTTCGCGAAGCGCGGGATCAGCAGGTAGTAGATCGCGACCGCGGGGAAGAGCAGCAGGTAGACGACCGGGTGGCCGAACCACCACAGCACGTTCTTCGCCAGCAGCGGATCGACGGAGATGCTCATGTACGACTCGAGGATCATCTCCACCAGCAGCACCGCGAGCGGCACCGTGGCGATGATCATGTCGATCGCGATGACCGTCAGCGGGATGACCGCGTAGGGCACCGGGCGGGCGCTCGAGAACTTGCGCGGCCACAGGATTCCGAGGCCCATCGCGGCGCCGAGGCGGTTGACGCCGCCCTTGTCCGAGCCGAGGCCCGGGCCCGTGACGATCACGATGATCGAGACGCACCAGGCGATGATCGACACGCCGGCGAGCAGCACCGAGAAGGAGAAGAAGGCGGCGGTGTGGTCGCCCCACTGGCCCGCCGAGTTGTGCGGCAGCGGGTAGAGGAACACCCACGAGCCACCGAAGCTGAAGATCAGCGTGGTGACCACGACGCCGGCGACGCCGAGCACCATGGTCCACCAGGAGACCATGCCGATCCGGCGGGCGAGCGTGCCGATCGGGTAGCCCACCTCGGCGAGCACCCAGTAGGAGAAGCCCATGACGGCGAACGCGGCCCAGCCGACGAACGCGCCGAGGCCGTGCGCGGTCATCACCGCGTACCAGTAGTTGTCGTCCAGGCGGACGATGTCGGCCTGGCTCTGGCGCAGCACCATGCCGAGGAGGCCGGCGACGAGGAAGATCGCCGTCGAGGCGATCACGAAGAACAGGGTCAGCTTCTTGGCGACCCCGCGCTGCTCATCGCTGAGCTTGGGGTAGTCCATCTGCGGGTGCCCGGCGTAGCCGGTGGCGGCGTCGGTGCTCACTTGGCCGCCTCCACCTGGAACTGACCGATCATGTTGTGGTGGTTGACCCCGCAGAACTCCATGCAGACCACCTGGTATCTCCCCGGCACTTTGAAGGTGTAGACGATGTGGCTGACGCTGTCCGGGACCGCCTGGATCTGGAAGAGCATCACGTTGTCGTCGTTGTAGACGCCGAAGCCGTGGTTCACGTCCTTGGCGGTGACCTTGAACCGCACCGGCGTGCCGGCCTCGATCGTGCCCGGGTTCATGACCCACGCGAACTGCTGGCCTTCGACGGAGACCTGCTGCTGCCCCTTGGCAGCGGCGTTGTCGCCGTAGGGGATGAAGGCGAGGGTCGCGAGAGCGAGGATGCCGAGGGTGATCACGGCGAAGATGAACCAGCCCTTCTCACCCTCGACGAGCTTGTGGGTGTCGACCTCGTCCTTCCGGTCCCTGTCGAACGAGTGCGTCGACTTCCAGATCCAGAGCACGGCCGCCAGGGCGAGGATGGTGACCGCCGAGTAGGCGATGAGGATGGTGAGGGCTGTTGGATTCATGGGCACGTTTCTAGGGGGCGTCGGTGGGTACCACAACTCTCCTGAGCCATTTCTGACCAGGTTCGGTAGTAGGCCGAAATAGGTCTGCGGATAATCCGCAAACGGGCCACGGGAAGACGACCTTGTGTGGCAGGGTGGAGCCGTGAAGGAAGCCCACCCTCTGCGTCGTCTCTGGCGCTACGCCGACCGCCATCGCGGGCGGGTCATCTGGGCCACGGTCCTCACGGTCGCCAACAAGATCTTCGACGTCTTCCCGGAGATCCTGATCGGCTTCGCCATCGACGTCGTGGTGAGCGGAGACGACTCCTTCGTCGCCGATCTGACGGGCATCGACGGCCGCTGGGGCCAGCTCGTCGCGCTGGCGGCGGTCAACGTCGCCGTCTGGGTGGGCGAGAGCATCACCGAGTGGGGCGCGGCGGTCGTCTGGAGGAACCTCAGCCAGACCATCGAGCACGAGGCGCGCATCGACGCCTACGCGCACATCCAGCGCCTGGAGCTCGGCTACTTCGAGGACCAGACCACCGGCGGGCTGATGAGCGTGCTCAACGACGACGTCAACCAGCTCGAGCGCTTCCTCGACGTCGGCGCCAGCGCGATCATCGCGATGGTCGTCAACGTCGTCATCGTCGGCGTCGTCTTCCTCGTCGCGAGTCCCCTGCTGTTCCTCGTCTCCTTCGCCCCGATCCCGGTGATCGTCTGGGCCAGCTTCCTCTACCAGCGCCGGCTGGAGCCGAGATACAAGGCCGTCCGCGACCAGGTCGGCGTGCTGAACGGGACGCTCTCCAACAACCTCGGCGGCATCGCGACGATCAAGGCCTTCACCGCGGAGGACCTGGAGATCGCCCGGGTCACCGACTCCAGCCAGGCCTACCGCGAGGCCAACCGCAACGCGATCCGCCTGAGCTCGGCCTTCACGCCCCTGGTGAGGATGGCGATCCTCCTCGGCTTCACGATGACCCTCCTCGTCGGAGGCCGGGCCGTCATCGACGGAGCCCTCGCCGTCGGCTTCTTCTCGATCCTGGTCTTCATGACCCAGCGCCTGCTCTGGCCCCTCACGCGACTGGGCGAGACCTTCGACCTCTACCAGCGCGCCATGGCTTCGACGCGCAGGATCCTCGATCTGCTGGACGTGAAGCCGCAGATCACCGAGGGCTCAGGGCTCCTCCCGAAGCCCGTCGCCGGAGCGGTGCGCTTCGACGACGTCCGCTTCTCCTACGCGAGCGGCCCCGAGGTGCTCCACGGCCTGAACATCGACGTCCCCGCCGGGGAGACCCACGCCGTCGTCGGCCTCACCGGAGCCGGCAAGAGCACCATCGTGAAGCTGCTGCTCCGGTTGTACGAGCCGAGCTCGGGCCACGTGACCGTGGACCGAGTGGACGTCCGCGACCTGACCTTCGGCGACCTACGCGGGGCGATCGGCCTCGTGAGCCAGGACGTCTTCCTCTTCGACGGCACCGTGCGCGAGAACATCGCCTACGGAGACCCCGACGCCTCCCCCGAGGCGATCGAGGAGGCCGCCAGGCTGGCGGAGGCGCACGACTTCATCTCCGCCCTCAGCGACGGCTACGACACCCTGGTCGGAGAGCGGGGCCAGAAGCTCAGCGGAGGCCAGCGGCAGCGCCTCTCGATCGCGCGGGCGATCCTGAGGAACCCGGCGATCCTCGTCCTCGACGAGGCCACGAGTTCCGTGGACAACGAGACCGAGGCCGCGATCCAGAGGTCGCTGGAGCACGTGAGCG
>JAEMRL010000233.1:766-4714 GCA_016463385.1 Thermoleophilia bacterium | reverse complement strand
CCGGTCTCTGGCTCTCGGCGTGGAGGCCCCCAAGCGGATGTCGTCAGCGGCGGTAGCCGAAGAGGACCGTCTCGACGCCCCGGAGCTTGAAGCGCGCCCGGCCGACACTCACGACCACGGGCCGGCCAGGCGGGATCCGCACGGCGCGCTTGCGCCCGGTCTCGAACTCGACGATGTCGGTGCCCGGACCCCCGACGATCACCTCGGTGCCCGCGTGGCCGTCCCGGGAGCCCACCAGCACGATGTCGTCCCCAGCGCTCGCGGCGATGAAGTCCGCGCCGGGGCCGCCCCAGATCATGTCGTCGCCCGTGCCGCAGACGATGTTGTCCGCGCCGGCCCGCCCCTCCACGTAAGTGGGGAGCGCCGGGCAGCTGAGGCGGTCGGCCCGCCGGGTTCCGAGCCGGTCGACGCCCGACTCGGTGAGCTGGACCGAGTAGGGCCCCCCAGCGCCGCGGGCGGAGACGTCGATCTCGACCAGCCGCGAGCGCCGCAGGCGGGTGCGGACGCCGGCGGTCCCGTCGGCCTTCGTGCGGGTGCGGGCGAGCACGGTCCCGCCTCCCACGTCGCGCTGGCTCACCGCGAGGGCCTGACCAGCGAGCGTGCGCACCTCGAGGTTCAAGAGTCGGCCGCGGGTGGCCTGGAAGCTGAACGTGTCCGTGTCGGCGGGCGGGGAGGCGAGGCCCGTCGCGCTCACGCCCTGGGCCAGGGGCCCGCCGTCGTCGGCGCCGTTGGGGTCGTCCAGGTTGGTGGCGCCGCGGCTGCCGACAAGCGTCACGAAGGCCTCCTGCGCGGCGGCGCTGTCGATCGTGGAGAAGACACCACCCGACGCGATGACCGCCCCGACAAGATCGGCGGGCGGCGCCGGGCGGGATTGGTGAGCGGAGGAGCGTTCGCTCGACACGGGGGTCGCGGGCGGTGCGAGGAAGCCGAAGCTGATGCGGATTCCGAGCGAGGAGGCGCGGTTGATCTCCGCGATCAGGGCGGCGCGGTCGGACTCGCCGTCGGTGAGCACCACGATGCCGGCGCGGTTCGCGGTCGGGTCGGCCGGGTCGCGGGTGAGCTCCTCGATCGCGAGCGCCACACCCGCGCCGATGTTCGTGCCGCCCGAGGAGTCGATCCCGGCGAAGCTCGCGACGTCCGGGTCGCCGAGCGACGAGACGATCCGGGCGCCGTCGTCGAAGTCGATCACCGCGCTGCGGTCGGGGCGGCCGCCGGGCCCGGCCTCGGCCGCCGAGACCAGCCCCGCGTTGAACGCGGCGGCGGCGGTGACGCGCAGGTTGGAGGGATCGGTGGTGGTGTTCGAGCCGGAGCTGTCGATCACGATTCCGAGCTTGCGGCCCTGGCAGTCCTTCAGCGGGTCGTCGCGCGTGAGCGCGCAGATCATCAGGTTGCCGCGCTTGGGGCCCTCCTTGACGATGATCTCCGCCCGCAGGTCCGACCACTGGCGCCGGGTGTCGGCGATGGCCAGCCCGACGGCGCGCGCGAAGTTCGTCCCCTGCTTGCCGCGGATCGTCGTCGGGTCCGTCGCCTCCCCCGTGACCGGATCGATGTCGCCCTCGTCCTTGTTGAGCTCCTTGTGGCGCACACGCGGAATCGGGGGGATGTTGTTGCTGAGGCAGCCGTCGGTGGGGCTGAGCCCCTTCTCGAACACGCTGAAGCAGCCCGTGATCAGCGCGTCCGGGATCGGGGGCGGGCCGATCAGCCGGAAGTTCAGCAGCGGGACCACGGTCGTCTGCCCCATCCCCGGGGGGTTGCGCGCGGAGACCTTGGACACCGGCCCGTCCGACCAGTTCGAGTGCGAGTAGAAGTCCTGGACACCGTGGAGTGCCCGCCCGAACCCGTCGAAGACGTCGCACTTGGCGTCGCCCGAGAGGTTTCCGACGAACGTGCACCTCGTGCTGTCGACCTCCGACCCGATGATCTGGCCGTCGGCGCCCAGCAGCTGCGAGGCGGCGTCCCGGCCCTCTCGGAAGCGCCTCAGGAGCTCGTTGC
Organism: Thermoleophilia bacterium; assembly: GCA_016463385.1. Taxonomy (GTDB): domain Bacteria; phylum Actinomycetota; class Thermoleophilia; order Miltoncostaeales; family Miltoncostaeaceae; genus Miltoncostaea. The sequence goes on along the minus strand of JAEMRL010000233.1, from coordinate 2,722 downwards.
GACAACTCACCAGCGCCTCGTCGGCCTGCCCCCTCGTCTGCCCGTAACCCCGGGGAGAGTCGCCGCGGTCCAGGAAGTCGCCGTCGTCGCAGTGCGCGGGCGCGGGCGCCGGCGGGACGATGTCGGGGGCCCCGACCCCGCCGTAGCCCCCGAGGACACCCTCCTTACCGGCGATCTGGGTGACCGAGACGGGCTCGAAGCAGTTCCCGTCCGAGGGCGTCCCGGCCGGGCACGCGAGTGCCGCGCGGGTGATCTTCTCGTGCTCGCCGTTCTGGCCGAGGCCGTAGATCGTCCCGAACGCCCCCGCCTGTGCGGGGACGAGCGCGAGCGCGGCGGCAGCGAACGCCGCGAGATGCCGACGATGAAAAGGTGAGGACACGGCGCGAGGCTGCAGCGGATCTCCTCTAGGGGACGAGTTTGATCGGCCGCGTCCCCGGCCCGGTGGGAGAGGTGGGCACGGGCGCGGGGGCGTTCCGCACCGGCCCCGCCCCGAGCACCACCCCGAACGCGATCCGCATCCGGGTGCGCGCGTCGAAGGTCTTCGCCCGTCCCGGGACGAGGACGCAGACGACGGTCCTGCCGGCCCGGCGGAGGCGCACGGTCTTCTCGCCGAACAGCCGCAGGCTGCGGATGCCGCTGTAGATCCGCACCGTCACGCGCGCCGGCTTGCCGCTGACGACCAGCGTGCGGATGCACTTCGAGGTCCGCAGCGAGCGCAGCGGCACCTTACCCGGCGCAACCAGTGTGCTCGGGCCGCGGGTGATCGTCTGCGGGCTCGGGATCGTTGCGGCCAGGTTGGGCGCGGGCGGGAGGTCCGCGAAGCGCAGGATGCGCGGCAGGTTGGCGTCGCGGACGTACACGGCGCCCTGGGCGTCGACGGCGAGGCCGGTCGCCTTGAGGGCGTCGCCTGGCGTTGCGTTGCCGGTCAGCGTCGTGCCCAACAGCGCCCCCGTGCGCGAGAAGCGCCTCACCCCCGGCTGCGTTCCGCCCTGGCCCGACACCAGCACATCGCTCGTGCGCGGGTCCACGGCGATGCCGAAGCGGGCGCAGATGAAGGTCTGCCCCTGCGTGACCATCCACTCCGCCGTCCGCGCGCCGCTCGTGTCGTACACCTGCACCTTCGACTCACAGCCGGCCGTGCCGAAGATCAGGAGCGCGTAGACGTTGCCCGCCGCGTCCACGGCCACGTCGGTGACGAAGGATCCGCCGAGCGGGATCTGGCGCACCACGGTCCCGACGGTGTTGAAGACGCTGATCCGGCTCGCCCTGGTGTCGGCCACGTAGAGCAGGCCCTGGGAATCGACGGTGATTCCCGTCGCGAGGTCGTCGAACGCGTCGGCGCCCGTTGGCGCGTAGGTGTTGATGATCGTCCGCCCGCCACCGATCACCACGACCCGGTTCTTGTCGGACTCGAAGACGAAGAGGTTCCCGGCCACGTCGACGCCGAGGCCCGCCGGCCGCTCGATCGGGATGCCCGTCGCGCCCTCATAGGTCGTCTTCAGCCGGCCGGTGGCGTCGTACACGAGGATCCGCCCCGTCGCGCCGAAGCCGGGATCCGCGACGTAGACCGTGGCGCCGTCGGGCGATAGGGCGACATCGCCGATCTCGCCGCCGGCGCCGCCCGCGATCGCCCACTCGCGATCGAAGCGCACCGCGCCCTGGGCGATCGCGGCCGCCGCCGCGAGGAGGATGGCGCAGAGCGCGAAGATCGTGGCGACGCGGCGGGGCATGCGTGGCCTCCGTGCGGCCGACGGGTCGGGCAAGCAGACATCCCTCCCGCTACGGCTGTCAAGACGTCGGCGACGGGACGCGGCTTGCATTCGATCTGCCGCCCAGCGGCGCGTCACCGCGGACGTGTGGTCCTCGCGCCCGGCACGAGCCACCGCCGACCGGGAAACCGGCCGGCTGGCCGGGTCGTGTCGTTTCTGGGACGTCGTTCGAGAGGCTGTTCAGCCT
>JAEMRL010000233.1:0-756 GCA_016463385.1 Thermoleophilia bacterium | reverse complement strand
CTCCAGATGTTGTTGCGCCAGGGCGGCGGGAAGCAGTCCGGAGCAAGGGATAGCCTTCGATCACAGTGCGGTGATCTCTTGTAGTGACCGACTCGGGGCAGCCACCCCGGGTCGTGTCGTTTCCGGGACCCCGTCGAGGGGCCCTCCAAACTCTCGGACGCGGCGGCGGGCGGCGAGTCGGTGGCGGTGGGGATCGTCCGCGCGGGGCGACGTCAGCCGGCGATGGGTCGGCGCCCATAGACGCTGCGTGCGGGTCGATTCGTGTGTGACTCGCCCACCGGCTCGCCCACGGCGACCTTGAGCGCATATTTGCAGGCAGAACGCCGTGGATTCACGGCGACTCGAAGACGTTTCGGGCCTTCGATCCGACGGGGGTTCGAGTCCCCCCGCTCCGCTCCGGCACCCCCTGGTTGCCTGCGTCGCCAGGCATCCAGGGGCCTCGCCGGGCGGGCTACCGCACGACGAGCACCGATGACGCCGCCCGGTGGGCGACGCGCTCGCTGACGCTGCCGAGCGCGCGGAGGCCGCTCGCGCCGCGGGCGCCGACCACCGTCAGGTCGGCCCGCGATGCTGCCTCGACCAGGGCCTCCACCGGACGGCGGTGCTCGATCAGCACCCGGTGGGGGTGGATGCGCGCGAGGGCATCGTCGGGGACGGAGGCCTCGTCCCGTGTCGCCACGACGACGGTCAGTCGCCGGGCGGGGTCGTCGCAGAGCGCCGCGGCGACCGAGAGCGCGCGGAGGCTCGGTTCCGAGC
>JAEMRL010000232.1:3425-4717 GCA_016463385.1 Thermoleophilia bacterium | reverse complement strand
CGCCTCGCCGCGGCGCCCGCCCGCCGGAGCGCCGCGGCGAGGCGAGGCGCGAGGCGATCGACCCGGTCCCTCCCGAGCGCGCCACTGCCGCGCAGGGCGCGCACGAGGGCCTCGGCGCGGCGCTCGACAGCCCGGCCGGCGGACGCGCCCGCGCGCTCCAGGCCCCGCCGGACGGCGAGCGAGGCGTCGTCCAACCGGGCCTCGACCGCCTCGAGGCTGGGCACGACGACGGCCGCCGCGGCCGTCGGGGTCGACACGCGGACGTCGGCGACCAGGTCGCAGACGGTGACATCGCGCTCATGGCCGACGGCCGAGACGACGGGCGTGCCCGAGGCGGCGACGGTGCGGCAGACGCTCTCGCTGTTGAAGGCCATCAGATCCTCGAGCGACCCGCCCCCGCGGGCGATCACGATCACATCGACATCGGCGCGCCGGTCGAGATGACCGAGGGCGCGCACGATCAGCCCGGGCGCGGCGTCGCCCTGCACCGGCACGCTCACGAGCACGACGTCCGCGCCGGGGAAGCGCGCCCAGAGGGTGGTGAGCACGTCGTCGCGCGCGGCCCCGTCGGGGCTGGTGACCAGGCCGATGCGGCGGGGCAGCATCGGCGGCCGCCGCTTGCGGCCCGGATCGAGCAGACCCTCCGCCTCGAGGCGGGCGCGGAGCTCGTCCACGCGGGCCCGCAGCAGGCCCTCCCCCGCCAGCTCGAGCTTCTCCACCCGCATGGAGATCTGGCCGCGCTGGCGCCAGAACTCGATCCGCCCGTAGGCCTGGACCAGCGTGCCGTTGGCCGGGCGATGCGCGAGCCGGTCGAACACGATGCCGTTCATCGACGCGTCGAGCACGTGCTCCCCCCGGAGCGTGAAGCGCATCTGGGTGCGGGCCGGGCGCAGATCCTGCACCTCCGCCTCCACCCAGAACGACTTCAGCCCCTCGAACATCCCCGACAACCGCGCCGTCACGTCCTCGACGGTGAAGACCCGGCGGTCGCCGACCAGCCTCACGGGGTCAGCGCGTCGACGATCTCCGCCGCCCGGAAACCGCTCGACACCGCGCCCTCGATCGAGGGGTGGGCGGTCAGATCGCCGGCCAGCAGCAGGTTGTCGACCGCCGTGCGCGTTCCGGGCAGGCGCTCGCGCACCCCCGGGAGCGGGCGGAACTGCGCGAAGGGGTGCGCGTAGACGCCGATCGGCTCCGCGAGGCCCGCCCAGTCGAACCGGGGCGCCCAGCGCCTCACGAGGTCGCCGACCGCCTCGACCAGCCCGTCCGCCCCGCCCCCGCCGGTCGTGACC
>JAEMRL010000232.1:1114-3415 GCA_016463385.1 Thermoleophilia bacterium | reverse complement strand
CCTCTGCCAGACGACGAACATCACCCGCCCGGGCGCACCCGCCGGTCGTGACCCGCGTGGCCAGAAGGATGTGCGGCCCGTCGGGTGCGCCCGGGCGGGTGATGTTCGTCGTCTGGCAGAGGAGGTCGACGCGCGATCCATCGTCGCCGCGCGGCGTCTCGGCATTGAGGACGATCGAGCGGCCCCGGTACAGGGGCCGGCGCAGCGCGAACGCGGCGCTCACCGAGGACGCCGCCTCACGCGGAAGCCGTTCGGCGGCCGCCGGGTCGAGGGGTGCCAGCAGTTCGCGCGCGACGGGCGCCTCCACGGCCAGCACGACGTGGCGGGCGCGCACCAGACGTCCGTCCTCGGTGCGCACGCCGGTCGCCCGGCGGCCGTCCTCCGCGGTCTCGATGCCGGTGACCCGCATCCCGAGCTCCACCGCACCGCCGGCCTGGCGGATCGATGCCGAGGTCCACTCCGCCACCATCCCGAGGCCGTCGCTCGGGATCACGGACGGCCCGCGCGCGAGCATCGACATCAGGAAGCGGAAGTAGCCCTCGTCCGCGCTGAGGCTGCGGTCGAGGGTGATCACCCCGAAGAGGGGGCGGAAGAAGCGGTCGATGGCGTCGTTGGAGAAGCCGAGGTCGCGCAGCAGCTCGTCCGCCGAGCGCGGAGCCGGCGGATCCAGCAGCGCCTCCGGGGGGCGCGCCACGACCGACGCGGCGAACCTCATCAGCAGCGCCCGGTCGCGCGGGCGCATGCCGCCGAAGCGGACGGCCGCCAGCTTCGACGCGCCGAGCCGATGGGTCCGGTCGCCGTCGATGAAGACCGCCCCGCCGTCCACCGGGCGCAGGTCGCGCCGCGGCAGGCCGATCGCGCGCAGGAGCTCCCGTGTGCGCGGATAGGAGCGGAAGAGCACCTGGAATCCCCGGTCCACGGGCCGACCCCGGTGCCAGACGGTGCGGGCCCGGCCGCCGGGGGCCTCGTCGGCCTCGAGCACGAGGACCGAGCGGCCGGACGCGGCCAGGCGCTGCGCGCAGGCCAAGCCGGCGAGGCCTCCGCCCACGACGATGCAGTCCCGCTCTTCGGTCGGCCGCCCCGGATCGCTCATCGCGGCGATCGTACCAGCGGCCCCGGAGGCCCCTACCCCGCCGGAGCGGCCACCGCGACGGTGGGCTGAAGCTCCGCGCAGAGGGCGCGCGTCACCTCGATGAAGGCGCGAGATGCCGGCGACAGCGCGCGGTCGCGGTGCCAGGCGATCGCGATCCGGCGCTCGGGCACCGACTCGCCCATCGGGAGCACCGCCACGCGCTCGTCGCCGAGGTCGGCGGCGAGGAGGGGCACCAGGGCCGCGGCCATCCCGGCGCCCACGAGCCCCTGCACCGTGCCGTTGTCGTCCGACCGGAAGACCACCTGCAGATGGACCCCCTGCGACCTCAGATACTCGTCCGTGCGCTCGCCGGCGATGCAGTGCCGGAAGCCGATCATCGACAGGTCTGCGAGGGCGCCGAGCTCCGGCGCCGCGCCGGCCTCGGCGAGCGGGTGGTCGGCCGCCACCATCAGCACGTAGGGATCGCGCATCAGCTCGACGCCCTCGAACGGCCCGTCGGGGAGCGGCAGCACCGTGAAGCTGAGGTCGATCTCACCCCGCTCCAGCTGGTCGAGGAGCTCGCGATCCGAACCCGACTCGGTCAGCAGCACCTCCACGCCGGGGTGCTCGGTGACGAACCGGCCCATCAGGGCGGGCAGGATGCGCGCGCCGACGCTCTGATAGGTGCCGACCCGCACGCTGCCGGCGCCGCCGGAGGCCAGGGCCTCGAGATCGGCCCACGCGGCCTCCATCCCGGCGACGATCCGCTCGGCGTGCCGCAGGAGCACCGTCCCCGCCTCGGTCATCGAGATCTTCCGCGGACCGCCCGGACGCTCGACCAGCCGCTCGCCGACCGCCCGCTCGAGCGTCGCGATCTGCTGGGACACCGCCGACTGGGTGTAGCCGAGCCGCGTCGCCGCGCCACCGAAGGAACCCTCCTGGGCCACCGCGCGCAGCGCGGCCAGGTGGCGCACCTCGACCCTGAGCCATCCATCACGTTCCATGATCGATGCCAACGCTAATCCGATTTGTCCTAATGGTCCACCCCCGACAGGCTCCGTGGTGACGACACGACGAGGTCCCCGGGAGGTGACGCGTCATGCACTACACCGAGCTCAACGCGATGGCCGAGGCCGAGACCCGTCGCCGCGCCGCCACCCGGATCCCGGACCCCACTGCCCCCGGCAGCACCCGCCGCCGGCGCTTCCCGCGCGCCCGTCCGGCCGCGC
>JAEMRL010000232.1:0-1104 GCA_016463385.1 Thermoleophilia bacterium | reverse complement strand
GGCGGAGACCGAGGCCCGTCGCCGCGCAGCGATCCGTATCCCGGCCCCGGCTGCCCCTCGCGGCATCCGCCGCAGCCTCATGCGCGCCCGCCCGGCCACGCCCACGCAGCCGCACACCGCGCCCCGTGCGGCGCTCCGCCTGGTGGAGACGCCCCCGGCCGACTGCACGCCGCACGACTACTGACCCTCCCACGCCGGCCGCGATCCTCCCCGGCGGGGCCTTCAGCAGCTCACGTCCGCCACCTCGACCCGGTCGTCATCACCGGACGGCGTCCTCCACGAATCGGCTCTCACGTGGGAGGACCCCGACCCAGCCGTCGCCCTGCCGAACCCCGCTCAACCCGGCGGTGCCTCGTGCCCCACGCTGACGCCTCCACGGCGGTCCGCACGACCACCGCTCATCGAGGGGAACCTCAGGGGCCGCCCCCGGCCGATCTCCTGAACACCCCGGCGTGCTCCAGCCTTCGTCCCTCCCATACCGCCCCGGCGCTCCGGCCGAACCGCTGCACCTCGGGGGCCCACGCGACGTGCGGGTGCCCCCGGAACGACGAAAGCCGCCGGATATCCGACGGCTCACGACGCGCTACATCACATTAATCCCGGCGGCGACCTACTCTCCCGCGAGTCTTCACTCGGAGTACCATCGGCGCGGAGAGGCTTAACGACTCTGTTCGGAATGGGAAGAGGTGTTTCCCTCTCGCTACGACCACCGGAAATCCATGAGGGTCGTACCCTCAAGACTGCATAGCGGCGTCGGTGTGCTCCTGTGTTGGTCAAGCCCTCGGCGGATTAGTACTGGTCTGCTGAACGCATTACTGCGCTTACACATCCAGCCTATCAACCAGGTGGTCTACCTGGAGCCTTACCCCCTTAAAGGGGTGGGAGATCTCATCTTGAGGTGGGCTTCCCGCTTAGATGCTTTCAGCGGTTATCCCGTCCAGACGTAGCTAGTCAGCAGTGCCGTTGGCACGACAACTGATACACCAGAGGTCTGTTCATCCCGGTCCTCTCGTACTAGGGACGACTCCTCTCAAATCTCCAACGCCCACCGCAGATAGGGACCGAACTGTCTCACGACGTTCTGAACCCAGCTCGCGTACCGCT
>JAEMRL010000231.1 GCA_016463385.1 Thermoleophilia bacterium | reverse complement strand
ACGATCGGGCCGTCGTCCGGCAGCCCCAGGCGCGCGCGCGCCTCGGCCGCCGGCCGCGACGTGAAGACCCGCGTGTCGGCGCCGTTCGGCACCACCCGCACCGGGCGCCGCGGGGTGCCGAGCGCCTCGGCCGCGGCGCCGATCGAGGCGCTGACGGCGCAGATCTGGTCGATCGACTCCACGGCCTCGGTCACCCGGGCCCTGCTGCGCGGGCCCTGGGCCGGCACGTCGAGCACGTCGGCCCGGTGCGCCGTCGCGACCACGGGGACCCCCGCCTCGGCGCCGATCCGCGCCGCGGCCCAGCCGTCGGGCACGAGCATGTGCGCGTGGATGACGTCGAAGGGCCAGCCCCGGCGCACCGCGCCGAGGGGCTTGCGGATCGCCCACAGCATCGCGTCGCTGTTGCGGTGGCCGAGCCGTCCGCCCGGCAGCGTCAGCTTTCGCGGGTAGAGCACCGGCACCCCGTCGAAGATGTCGACGCCCGGGACGTCGTGGAAGGCCTTCCAGCGCGGCAGCAGGGGCGGCGCGACGCCCTTCGGCGACACCACGCGCACGTCGTGGCCGAGCGCGACCAGCGCCCGCACCTGCTCGTGCACGAAGATCCCGGCCGTCCAGTTCACGGCGCTCGGGTACATGTGGCTGAGCATCAGGACGCGGATGGGGCCTCCCCGCTCTCGCGTGCCCGGCGGTCGAGCACCAGCGCGCCCATCCCGAGCCCGAAGACGATCCACATCGGCGCGAAGTGGATCGCCGTGGAGGGCCCGACGCTGCCCACGATCCAGCCGATCAGGGCGAGGGCCCCGGCCAGCGTCATGTAGCGCACCAGCGGATCCCGGGTCGTGCGCGACGCGCGGGCCTGCCGGCGCAGGAGGGTGAGGAAGAACAGCCCGTACAGCGCCAGTCCTACGACGCCCCCGTTCACCAGCACCTCGAGCCACCAGTTGTGCAGGTTGGCGACGCCGGGGAAGTCGGCGAGGGCGCGCACGCGCGCCTCGGCGTTGCCCGCGCCCACGCCGAGGCCGTTGGTCTCGTTGACCATCGAGAGCCCGTCGGTCAGCAGCGCCCCGCGCACGCCCCCGGAGCCCTGCTGGGTCTGGAACTGGGTGACGAGCACGTTGAAGTCGAGCTTGGTCACGGTGCGCTCGTCCAGCTCGACCACGCCCCCGCCCAGCACCGAGGGCACCACGAGGGCCACCGCCAGAGCGGCGATCCCGCCGGCGACGAGCAGGCGCCCGCGCGCGCGGCGGTCGGCGCCGACGAGCATCAGCAGGCCCAGCACGACGAGGCCGGCCGACAGGAGGCCCGACTTGCTGCCGGCCAGGAGGATGAAGACGAGCGAGACGCCCGCCCCGGCGAAGCCGATCAGCTTCAGGCGCAGGTCCTGGAACACGATCGGGAGCACCGCGAAGTACGGCAGGCTCAGGCTGAGGAACGTGGCGAAGTTGTTCTGGTTGCCGAACAGCGAGCCCACGCCGATCAGGCCGCCGGTGTTCTCGTTGCCGGCGCGGAAGCTCGGCAGGTGCAGGCCGGTCGCCACCTCGGCCATGGCGACCAGCACGGCGACGGCGAAGGCCCCCATCAGCGACCAGAGCAGGATGCGGGCCCGCCGCGGGCTGCGGCAGATGAGCGCGATCGCGATCGCGAGGCCGCCCATCATCCCCATGAAGCTGGTCCAGCGGAGCGCGGCCACCAGGTCCTGCGACCAGCCGATCGACAGCGCCGTCCAGAGGAACCAGAACGCCAGGATCCCGGCGGGGCGCGGCAGCCCGGCCGGCAGCGTCAGGCGCCCGTCCATCAGCAGGTAGCCCACCACCCCGATCCCCAGCAGCACGATCAGGATGCGGAAGAGGAAGAGCCACGGCGCGGGTGGGGCGGCCAGGTTGGGGCCGCCGATCGCGGCGACCGCGGTGAGCACGACCAGCACGGGGGCGAGGCGGCGCACCGGCACGTCGCGCAGGAGCGTCGCGACCAGGGCGACGAGCGCGAGGCCGAGGCCGGCCAGCGGCTGCACCACGGCGACGGCTCCGGCGAGCACGGCCCCCACGATGATCGCCGCCAGCAGCGGTGGCGGTGTCGCCCGCATGCCCTCTGGCCGGGCCGCAGATTCGATCGTCGGCATCGGCGGCGGAGAGTAGCGCAGCGCGCGGGGCCTCCCCGGCGCGCGCGTCACGCGTCCGCGGCGGCCCGCTCCAGGATCGCGGCCACCCGTGCGGCCTGCCGGTCGATGCCGTGGGGCCGGGCCGCCTCGCGGCAGACGGCGGGCGGAGGCGGATCGGCGAGCACGCCGAGCAGGGCGCGCGCCACCGCCCCCGGATCGCGCGGGTCCACGATGCGGCCCGCCCGCGGTGCGGGCACCACCTCGCGGGTGCCCCCCACGGCGGTCGCCACCACGGGCCGCCCGCCCGCGAGGGCCTCCAGCGCCACGATGCCGAGCGGCTCGACCCGGCTCACCAGGGCGAGGAGGTCGCAGGCGGCCACCCAGTCGGCGACGCGGTCGTGGGGGAGGGCTCCCGTCCTCACCACGGCGTCCTCCACGCCCAGCCGCCGCGCGCCCAGATCGACGGCCCCCGCCAGCGGCCCGTCGCCGACGAAGGCCAGCCGTGCGTCCGGGCGCTCGGCGCGGACGCGGGCGAAGGCCTGCAGCAGGCCGAGCGGGTTCTTGCGGTCGGTCAGCCCGCCCACGGCCAGGATCAGGGGCGCACCGGCGGGCTGACCGAGGCGCGCGCGCGCGGCCGCCCGGTCGCCCGGGGTGAAGCGGTCGAGGTCGACGCCCATGTTCACCACGTGGACCGGCGGCAGCGCGAGGCCCGACGCGCGGAGGCCGTCGGCCAGGTGCCGGCTCACCGCGATCACGGCGCTCGCCGCCCGCAGCACCGGGGCGGTCGCCCGGCGCACCGAGGGCCGGTCGATGTTGCGCACGTCCTGGCCGTGGGCGGTGATCACGAACGGGATGCCGGCCGCGCGGGCCGCCAGGGCGGCCGCGGCGCCCGTGGGGAAGAGGTAGTGCGCGTAGATCACGTCGGCCCTCCGCGCCGCCCGCACCGCCCGCCCGGTGAGCCCTGCGTACTTGACCGGGGTGCGCGCGGCCCCGCTGCCGCGGTGGTCGATCACCACCGGCTCGACGCTCATGCCGCGGCGCCCGAGCGCCGAGCACATGTCGGCCACGAAGGCGCCGTAGTCCGGGTCGGCCTCGCCCGGCCACATGTTGCTCAGGCAGAGCACCCGGAGCGGCGCGCTCACGCCTCCTCCGGTACCGGCTCCGGTGCGGCGGCGCGGGCGAGGGCGACGGCCGCGGCCACGGCGATCCACACGAACGGATCCTCGAACAGCGCGGCGTAGAGGAGGCTGTGGAGGACGATCCCGGCCACGATCGCGGTGAGCGTCCAGCGTGCCCAGCCGGCATCGCCCTGTCCGCGCGAGCCGCGCGCGAGGGCCCATCCCGCCCCGCCGACGAGCGCGAGGAAGAGGGCGAAGCCCACCACGCCGCCCTCGCTCAGCACCGTGATCGGGCTGTTGTGCGAGATCACCACGCGGACGCGGCGCTGCTCGACCGGGGTGAGCGTCTCCTCGAAGCGCGACTCGAACCCTCCGAGGCCCGCGCCCACGACGGGCTCGGCGCGCCAGATCGTGAGGCCGCCCTTCATCAGGTCGAAGCGGCCCTCGCTGACCCGCTCCAGCCGGTCGGCGTCCGTCGCCGCCTCCCGCACGTTGCCGCTGGTCGCGATCGCGAGCCCTCCGGCGACGATCAGCAGCGCCGCCCCGGTCAGCGCCGCGCGGCGCACTCCGACCGCCCGGGCCGCGAGCATCACGAGGCCGAGCATCAGCATCAGGGCGCTCGAGCGCGAGAAGGTCACCACCAGCGCGGCGGTCATCACCAGCACGCCGGCCGCGAGCGCGAGCAGCTCCGCCCGGCGGGTGCGCACCCAGGCCAGGGCGAGGCAGATCAGGATCCCGGTGGCCAGGTAGCGGCCGAGGATGTTCGGGTCGAAGAAGATGCCGTTGACCCGGAAGAAGCGGCTGTAGACGTTCGCCTGCTGCAGCGTCGCGTTCCACCAGATGTCCTGGATCGCGTACTGGTAGAGCGCGACGCCCGCCGCGACCGTCGCCCCGGCCACGGTGGTGACGGCGAGGGCGGCGAGGGCGCGCCCGCGCGGCCACCAGGCCACCACCAGGACGTAGAGCAGGAGGAACGGGATGTAGAAGAACGACGCCTTCTTCGCGGCCTCGGTGGGGTCGGCGCTCCAGAGGGTCGAGATCAGCAGGAAGGCGGTGAACGCGGCCAGGGGGACCGTCAGGACCGCCGGACCCTCCCCGGCGGGCGCGTCGATACGCCCGCGCGCCCGGCCCCAGACCCATGCGACCAGGCCCAGCGCGATCACCGCGTAGAGGGGCACGAGCAGGTTCGCGTCCTCCTCGCCGATCGACACCGGTATCCGGATCGGGGCGGCGATGCCGAGCAGGGCGAACCACACCGTGGGCCGCGCCAGCACCACGCGCACGCCGACGACCAGCACCACCAGGGCGACCGCCAGGGCGGCGAGGGCGGCTGCGGCCGTGGTGGGCGAGGTGAGCCGGTCGAGGCCGGCGCTGGTCTCTCCCTCGGGAACGAGGGTGCCGAGCAGGATCACCCACGAGGCGATGGTGAGCGCCGCCGCGGCGGCGCGCTGCGCCTCGGACCGCAGCAGCGGCAGCGGGGCCAGCAGGCCCGCCACACCCACCGCGGCGCCGACG
>JAEMRL010000230.1 GCA_016463385.1 Thermoleophilia bacterium | reverse complement strand
GGTCGGTCACCAGCAGCACGGCGAGATCGGTGCTCTCGTCGGTGCCGAGCACCCGCGCCTGCGTCTCGGTGCCGTCGTCGAAGGTGACCGTCGCCTCGTCGGCGTCGTCGATGACGTGCGCGTTCGTCAGCACCCGCCCGCGGCGATCGACCAGGAAGCCCGACCCGAGGCGCCCGCCCTGTGTGTCGGCGGCCGCCGCGGCGCCGGAGGCGACGGTCACCTTCACCACGGCGGGGGAGCTCTCGGCCACCACGGCCTGGATCGTCGGCTCCGCGGACGTGCGGGCGGTGGGACCGTCCGAGGCGACCGAGCGGGAGGGGGCGGGTGCTGATGCGGGCAGCGGGCTCGGGTCGCCGGCGACGACCGTCGTGTCGCCGCCGCCGAGGTTGCCGGTCACCGCGGCCCCGCCCAGGGCGACGACGCCGCCCACGAGCGCGGGCAGCAGGCCGCCGGCGATCCACGCGGGCAGCCGCCGGCGCCGGGGCTCGGGGGTGAAGGGGTTCCTCCCGGCTGGTCCGTAGGGGGGCACGGCCGACAGGGTAGCGCCCGATCTTTAAGGCTCGGGGAAGGCGCGGCTCGCCGCTCGCGGCCGCCGCTACGATCCCGGGACGGGGCGGGAGGTAGCCATGTCGGACCACATCCTGGTGGTCGAGGACGAGCAGTCCATCAGAACCATCGTCGAGTACGCGCTCCGCGACGCGGGCTTCTCGGTGACCGGCGCGGGCCGTGGCGACGAGGCGCTCGACCTGCTCGAGCGCGAGACCATCGACCTGGTCGTGCTCGACGTGATGCTGCCCGGCCTCGACGGGCTCGAGGTCTGCAAGCGCATCCGCGCCGAGCGGAACATCCCGATCATCATGCTCTCGGCGCGTGGCGAGGAGCTCGACAAGGTGCTGGGGCTCGAGCTCGGCGCCGACGACTACGTCACCAAGCCCTTCTCCCCCCGCGAGCTCGTGTCCCGCGTCAAGGCCAACCTGCGCCGCGCCCGCCTCGAGCCCGACCGCTCGGCCCCGCTCCGCATCGGCGACCTGGAGATCGACTCGGTCTCGCGCACGGTCATGCGCGGGGGGGAGGAGCTCGAGCTGACCTTCTCCGAGTTCGAGATCCTCCACAAGCTGGCCAGCTCCCCGCGCCGGGTCTTCACGCGCGAGGAGCTGATGAACCATCTCTGGAAGGGGACCTTCTACGGCGACCTGCGCAGCGTGGACGTCCATGTGCGCCACCTGCGCCAGAAGGTCGAGCTCGACGACTCGGCCCCGGTCCTGATCCGCACCGTGCGCGGCGTGGGCTACGCGTTCGGCGGGGAGGACGCGAAAGGGTGACCCCCCGCCGCGTCTCCGGCCTGCAGGGGTGGCTCGTCGGTGCCCTGCTCGCCGTGGGCATGGCGGCGAGCCTGGCGGTGCTGCTGACCGTGCTGCCGACGCTGGAGTCGAGCGTCTCGAGCGACCGCGCCAAGCGTGAGGTGAACGACCTGGCCCGCACCCTCGACCGGATCGGGGCCGACTCCGGCTTCAGCCAGCCCGTGTCCACATCCGACGTCCAGGCGCTCGCCGCGCGGATCCGCGAGGAGACCGGAGCGGAGGTGGCGGTCCGCGTCGGGGTCGGCCTCTTCGCGGATCCGATCACGATCTTCCAGCCGCGCAACCCCGAGGCGCTGACGCAGGTCGGCCCGATCGTGCCGGGGCAGGGGAAGATCATCGACGACGGCCGCATCGTCGCCGCCTCCGCCGAGGTGGCGGTCGAGGGTGCCCGCAGCGGATCGGTGGTCGCCGCCCTCCCGCTCAGCGGCGTCGCCCCGGAGCTCGCGATCGTCCGCAACCGGGTCATCCTGGCCATGATCGTGGTGCTGGGGCTCGCCACGCTCGCGGGCGTGGCCATCGCCCGGGTGCTCGGCGGCCGCATCCGCCGCCTCGCCTCCACCGCGGCCACGCTCGCCGGCGGCGATCTGTCGGCCCGCTATCCCCGTGGCCGCATCGCCCCCGAGGAGATCGTGACCCTCGGCGAGAGCCTCAACGGCATGGCGGCCCGCCTCCAGTCGCAGGTGGCCGAGATCACCAGCGAGCGCGACCGCGATCGCGCGATGATCGGCTCGCTCGCGGAGGGCGTCCTGGCCGTGGCGCCCGACGGAACGGTGGCCGTCGCCAACGACGCCGCCAACCGGCTGCTGGGGCTGCCCGAGGGCGCGGAGTCGGCGCGCCTGGACGCGCTGCCGACGCCGATCCTGGACGCGGTGATCGCCGCCCGCAGGCCCGACGCCCCGCCGGTGGACCGCCGCCAGGTCGTGCTGCCCGGGGGGGTCGAGCTGGAGCTGCACGTCGCGCGCCTGGCCGACGACCTCGACGCCGGCACCGTCATCACGCTCCGCGACGTCACCGAGCAGAGGCGCCTGGAGCGGGCGCGGCGCGACCTGGTGGCCAACGTCTCGCACGAGCTCAAGACCCCGATCGCCGCGCTCAAGGGCTTCCTCGAGCTGCTCGAGGACGGGGTCGACGAACGCCACCGCCAGGAGTTCCTCGCCGCCATGAGCCAGGAGACCGGCCGCCTGGAGCGCCTCGTCGAGGAGCAGCTCCAGCTGGCCCGCCTGGACGCCGGCGCCCTGCCGGTCGACCGCCAGGAGGTGGACCTCGGCGAGCTGGCCCGGGTGGTCGCCGCCCCCCGCGTGCCCCTGGCCGCGCGCGACGGCATCACGCTGTCCGTGCACCCGGCCGAGTCCGCCGTGATCGTGGAGGTCGATCCGGCCCGGGTGGAGCAGATCCTCCTGATCCTGCTCGACAACGCCCTGCGCCACACGCCCGAGGGCGGGAGCGTCCAGGTGGTCGTCGATCGCGACGGCCCCGACGCGACCATGGCCGTGATCGACTCGGGCGAGGGCATCCCGGCGGAGGACCAGCCCTTCGTCTTCGACCGCTTCTACCGCGGCGACCCCTCGCGTGAGGGCCGCAGCGCCGGCCTCGGCCTCGCCATCGCGCGCGGCCTGGCGGCCGCCCATCGCGGCGCCATCACGCTCTCCTCCGAGGTCGGCCGGGGCAGCACCTTCACGCTGCGGCTCCCGCTCGATGCGGGCAGCGCCACCGGGGAGCTCCCCGTGCCGGAGTTCACCCGGGAGGCGTCCCCGCCCGGACCGGCCGGGTAGCCTTCCCGGCGTGAGTGCGCCCCCCACCGTCCTCGTCACCGGCGCGGGACGCGGCATCGGCCGTTCGGTCGCCGAGCTCTTCAGCGATTCGGGCTGGAGCGTCGTGGCCGGCGTCCGCGACGTCGCCGCCGCCGAGGAGGCCTACGCCGGTCGCGACAACGTCCACGTGGTGCACCTCGACGTGCGCGACCCCGCGTCGGTCCGCGCCGGGGTGGCCGCCGCCGAGGAGATCGCCGGCGGGGCGCTGACCTGCCTGGTCAGCAACGCCGGCTACGCCGTGCTGGGCGCCGTCGAGGACGCCGATCTCGACGTGGTCCGCGAGATGTTCGACACCAACTTCTTCGGCGCCGCCGCCGTGGTGCAGGCCGCGCTCCCGGCGATGCGCGAGGCGGGCCGCGGCTCGGTGGTGTTCGTCTCGTCGATCGGCGCCCGCCTCTCGAATCCCCTCCTCGGCATGTACCACGCGTCCAAGTACGCGCTCTCGGCCATGGCGGAGGCCCTTGCCGTGGAGTGCCGGCCCTTCGGCATCCGGGTGGTCACCATCGAGCCCGGGATGGTCGACACCGACTTCCCCAAGGCGACCCGTCCCACGGGCGCCCTCAGCCGCGGCGAGGGCCCCTACCTGCCCCTGCTGGCCGGGCTGCGCGGCGGCTTCGCCGCCTGGCGTGAGCGCAACCCCACGCACCCCGACGTGATCGCGATGCCGGTGCTGGCGGCCGCCGAGAGCCCGGAGGGGCCGTTCCGGATCCCGGTCGGGGACGACGCGATGCTGCTGGCCCGCACGCGCGAGACCACGATCGACGACGCCGCCTGGCAGGAGGAGCTGCTCGGCTTCCTCCAGATCGACTGGCCCCGGCGGCCGGCGGCGCCTCCGCCGTGACCCGGGTGGTGGTCGCCCCGGCGCCCTTCAAGGGGGCGCTGCCGGCCTCCGCGGCGGCGCGGGCGATCGCGGCGGGCGTGCGCCTGGTGCTGCCCGGCGCCGAGGTCGTCGCACTCCCGGTGGCCGACGGCGGCGAGGGGACCATGGAGGCTCTCGTGGCGGCCACGGGCGGCCGCCGGCGGGGGGTGCGCGTGTCGGACCCCCTGGGGCGTACGGTGGATGCCGGCCTCGGTGAGCTCGCGGGCGGGGTCGCGGTGGTCGAGCTGGCGCAGGCGTCGGGCTACGAGCGCCTGACCGACCGCGAGCGCGATCCGGAGGCGACCACCACCCGGGGCACCGGTGAGCTGATCCTCGCGGCGCTCGACCTGGGGGCACGCCGGATCATCGTCGGGCTCGGCGGCAGCGCGACCACCGACGGCGGCCTCGGCCTGGCGGCCGCGCTCGACATCCGTGCGCTCGACGCCGAGGGACGGGTGTTGGAGGGGCGCGGCTCCGACCTCGCCCGGGTCGCCTCCCTCGACCTGTCGGGCCGCGACCCCCGCATCGACGACACCGCCATCCAGGTCGCCTGCGACGTCGACAACCCCTTCCACGGGCCCGACGGCGCGGCACACGTCTTCGGGCCCCAGAAGGGCGCCTCGCCGGAGGGGGTCGAGCGCCTCGACCGCGGCCTCGCCAACCTGGCGGCCGTCGTGCGCGCGGCCACCGGCATCGATCTCCAGGAGCTCCCGGGCG
>JAEMRL010000229.1 GCA_016463385.1 Thermoleophilia bacterium | reverse complement strand
GGGACGGTCATCGAGTCGCGCCTCGACCCGGGCCGCGGCCCGGTCGCCTCGCTGCTGGTGCAGCGCGGCACCCTGCGCATCGGCGATGTGATCGTGGCCGGCGACGTCTACGGGCGCGTGCGCGCCATGGGCGACTACCTGGGCGCGAACCTCACCACGGCCGGCCCCTCGGTGCCGGTCGAGGTCCTCGGCCTCGGCGGCGTCGTGGACGCCGGCGAGCGCTTCCGCGTGGTGGAGAACGAGCGCGAGGCCCGCCAGCGGGCGTCCGAGCGCAACCAGCGCCTGCGCGCCGAGGAGCTGGCCAACCGCCGCCCGGTGTCGCTCGACGACCTCTTCGCGCGCATCAAGGAGGGCGGGCTCAAGGAGCTCAACATCATCATCAAGGGCGACGTGCAGGGATCGGTCGGCGCCCTGGCCGACGCGCTCAACAAGGTGGAGCAGACCGAGGTGCGCCTGCGGGTGATCCACACCGGCGTCGGCGCCATCAACGAGTCCGACGTGATGCTGGCGTCGGCGTCCGAGGCGATCATCATCGGCTTCAACGTCCGGCCCCGGCCGGAGGCGAGCATCCTCGCCGACCGCGAGAAGGTGGACATCCGGACCTACCGGGTCATCTACCGCGCCATCGAGGACGTCCGCGACGCCCTCGTCGGGCTGCTCGAGCCGGACATCGTCGAGGACGTCATCGGCCACCTCGAGGTGCGTGCCACGTTCCGCGCGAGCCGCATCGGCACGATCGCCGGCTGCTACGTCACCGACGGCGTCATCCGGCGCAACGCCAGCGTCCGGCTGCTGCGCGAGGGCATCGTGGTCCACGAGGGCAAGATCGCCTCGCTCAAGCGCTTCAACGAGGACACGCGCGAGGTCGCATCCGGTTTCGAGTGCGGTGTGCTGATCGAGAACTTCAATGACGTGAAGGACGAGGACCAGCTCGAGGTCTTCGAGCTGCGCGAGGTGGCGCGCACGGCGCAGATCGCCGCGCCGGAGCCCGCCCCGCCGGCGGCGGAGGAGCCGGCGGCGGAGGAGGCCTCCGAGCCGGCACCCGAGGACGAGTAGGCCGGCGGCCGGCATGGAGTGCGGGCACGTGGGCATCCTCACCGTTGACCTCCACCTGCCGGTCGGATCCTCGCTGAAGGCCAAGCGCAAGGAACTGCTGCGGGTGAAGAGCGCCCTCGGGCGCCGCTTCGCCTGCGCGGTGGCCGAGGTCGACCACCACGACCTCTGGCAGCGCTCGCGCCTGACGCTCGCGCTCGTCAGCCGGACCGCGGGCGAGAGCGACGACCGCCTGTCCGAGATCTCGCGCTTCCTCCACTCGGACGAGGCCTTTCAGGTGGTGGGCGAGGCCCGCGAGGTGGTGCCGGTCGAAGGCGACTCCGCCTGGATCGCCCGCTGATGGCCCGGCGACCGCGCAACACCCGCATGCGGCGGGTCGACACCGCCCTGCGGCACGTGCTGGCCGAGGCGATCGCGCGCGATCTCTCCGATCCGCGCCTCGGCTTCGTCACGATCACGCACGTCGAGGCCACCCAGGACGTGCGGGAGGCGAAGGTCTACTTCACGACGCTGCGCACCCGCGAGCGCAAGGGCAGCCAGGAGGCGCTCGAGTCGGCGCGCGGGCTGCTGCAGTCGCGCCTGGCCACCGAGCTGCGATCGCGCAGCACGCCGCAGCTGACCTTCATCTACGACAGCACCCAGCAGGACGCCGTCGCGCTGACGCGGTTCATCGACGAGGTGACCGCCGACACGCCGCCCGCGCCCCCCGACGACGACGGCGAGGCCACCGACATCACCGAGGAGCACGCATGACCGATCGTCCGCGACGCGACGCGACCCCGGCCGAGATCGCCGAGGTCCTCGCCCGCTCCGGCGAGCGGTTCGTGGTCACCTCCCACCACAACCCCGACGGCGACGCGATCGGCTCGATGCTCGGCCTCACCCGCGCACTGCGCGCGGCCGGGCACGACGTGGTCATGGCGCACGCCGACGATCCCCCCGTGCCGGGCGACCTCGCGTTCCTGATGGCCGACGACGAGGTGATCGTGCACGACCTGCCCGCCGACCTCGGTGAGCGCGTGCTGATCGCGGTCGACTGCGCGAGCGAGCTGCGGATGTGGCACACCCCGGTGCACGAGGGCGCCCGCGTGGTGATCGACATCGACCACCACCAGGACAACACCCGCTTCGGCGACCTCAACCTGATCGAGCCGCTCGCCTCCAGCACCGCCGAGGTGGTCTGGAACGTCCTCGAGCAGGCCGGCTGGACGATCACCCGGGAGATCGCCGAGCCGCTCTACGTCGGGATGATCACCGACACCGGCCGCTTCGGGTACGGCAACACCCGCCCGCGAACCCACCGCATCGCGGCGGCCATGATCGAGGCCGGCGTCGATCCGGCCGCCATGTCGCGGCGCCTGTACGAGGAGCAGCCGCTCGACCGCCTGCTGCTGATGGGCCGCGCGCTCGAGCGCTCCCGCCCGCTGGCCGGCGGGCGCATGCTGGCGGCCGTGCTGACGCGGGACGACTTCGAGGCCGCCGGCGGCCGCGACACCGAGGGCATCGTCGAGGTGATGCGCGGGGTGCGCGGCATGCGCGCCGCGGCCCTCGTGAGCGAGGCCGGGCCCGAGGGCATGTACCGCGTCTCGCTGCGCACGGCCGATCCGGCCGTCGATGTGTCGGAGATCGCGCGGGAGGAGGGCGGCGGCGGCCACCGGGCGGCGGCCGGGTTCAGCACGGCACGCACGCCCGACGACCTCCTCGCGTGGCTCGAGGCGCAGATGAGCGCGCGCCTCGACGCCACCAACGGGGCCGATGGCTGACGCCGCGGTCGCGCCGGCCCCGGCCCTCTGGCTGGTGGACAAGCCGGCGGGACCGACCTCGCACGACGTCGTCGCGATGGCGCGCCGACAGGTCGGCCGCAAGGTCAAGGTCGGGCACTGCGGCACGCTCGACCCCTTCGCGACCGGCCTGCTCGTGGTGCTCGTGGGCCGGGCGACCCGGCTCGCCCCGTACCTCACCGGCCTCGACAAGACCTACCTGGCGACCGTGCGGACCGGCTTCACGTCGCAGACGCTCGACCCCGAGGGGCCGATCACGGCCTCGGGCGCGCCCGTCGGGGCGGCGCAGGTCGGCGAGGTGCTGCCGGAGTTCGTCGGCGCCCAGGAGCAGCGCGTCCCCGCGCTCTCGGCCGTCAAGGTCGCCGGCGAGCGGCTCTACGCCAGGGTCCGCCGCGGCGAGGAGGTGGACGACCTGCCGGTGCGCGACATCGACATCCACGCCCTGCGCCTGGTCGAGGACCTCGGCGACGGCGACGCGCTGATCGAGGTGCACTGCGGCAAGGGCACCTACATCCGGCAGTTGGTCGCCGACATCGGCGAGCGACTCGGATGCGGCGCCTATTGCGCGGCCCTGCGGCGCACCGCGGTGGGCGGGCTGTCGGTGGAGGACGCCGTCGCCCCCGACCGCGTCGGCCCGGAGGGAGGGCTGTCGCCCCTGCGCGGCCTCGGCCACCTGCCGGTGCGCGCGCTCGACGACGACGAGGCCGCGCGCGTGCTGCACGGCGGGCGCGTCGCCGGCACCGGCGGGGCCCCGGCCGAGGCGGTCGCGATGACCTGGCAGGGGCGCGTGGTGGCCATCGGCGCCGACGACGGCACGGGGTCGCTGCGGCCGTCGGTGGTGCTGGAGGACCCGCGATGAGGCGCTACCACTCCCTCGGCGACCTGCCCCTCGGGGGACCGCGCCGGGTGCTGGCGATCGGCACCTTCGACGGGGTCCACGTCGGCCACCAGGCCGTGATCCGCCGGGCCATCGCCCTCGCGCAGGAGCGCGGCCTCGGCGCGATGGCGCTGACCTTCGAGCCGCAGCCGATCGCCGTGCTGCGTCCCGAGCTGAAGCCCGCGGTGCTCACGCACATCGGCCTCAAGAGCCAGCTGATCGAGAGCCTCGGTATCCGTGAGCTGCTGGTGCTGCCCTTCACGCGGGCGTTCTCGCGGATCCGCGCCGAGCGCTTCGCCGAGATGCTCGTCGCCCCGCCGGTCGGCGCCGACGCCGTGGTGGTGGGGGAGAACTTCCGCTTCGGCAACGGCGGGTCGGGCACCGTCGAGATGCTCGCCCACTTCGGCCGCTCGCGCGCCCTGCACGTCGAGTGCCCGTCGATGGTCTCGAGCGCCGACGGCAAGCCGATCTCCTCCACACGCATCCGCCGCCTGATCGCCACCGACCAGGTCGCCGCCGTGATCCCCCTGCTCGGCCGCATGCACTCGGTGGAGGGGGTCGTCGTGAGCGGCGACGGACGCGGCCGCGGCATGGGGCTGCCGACCGCCAACCTGGAGGTCCCGGCCGATTCGGCGATGCCGAGCCGGGGCGTCTACGCCGGCCGGGCCGTGCTCGCCCACGGGCGCAGCGCCGCCGCCATCAACATCGGGCTGGCGCCGACGTTCACCGACGGGGAGCGCGACACCGTCCGCCTGGAGGCGTTCCTGCTCGACCACGACGGCAGCGACCTCTACGGGCAGACGATGCGCATCGACTTCATCGAGCGCCTCCGCGACGAGCGCAAGTTCGCGTCGAAGGACGCGCTGATGGCGCAGGTCACCGAGGACATCGCGCGCGTGAGGGAGCTCGCCGCGGGCTGACGGCGGGGTGGTCCCGCGGGAGCCCTCCGCAATAGCCTCGTCGGGTCGCGCCGCCTGGAGCGCGCCACCCGACAAGGAGAGACCCCCGTGCCCCGCGGACTCCGCCTCCCCAGCCCGGCGATGGCCGTGG
>JAEMRL010000228.1 GCA_016463385.1 Thermoleophilia bacterium | reverse complement strand
TTTGTCGCCCTGATCTCCCCGCAAGTGGGAGATCAGTGCGTCGACGCACGTCCGAAGGGCGGCGTTCTCTGGACGCTCTAGACGATCGTCCCCGGCAAAGGGAGTGAGACCACTTCGAGGTGAGACCACGCCGTCCCGAGCACAGGCGCTGAGACCACCTCGTCCCGAGCAGGGGCACTGAGGTCACGCCGTCCTGAGCAGGGGGCGCCGAGGCCGCCCCGGGCCGCGCGGAGGCGCTGAGACCACACCGTCCCGGGGCAACGCCCCGTCGACGCAGCGGAGCCCCGTCTCCGGGGCTCCGCGTCGTTCCGTTGGTTGTGTCCGATCCGCTCTAGGCGGGCGTCTCCTCCGGGTGGGGAGCGAGGACGACGTCCCCGCGCTCTCCGGTGCGGACCCTGATCGACTCCTCGACGGCGAAGACGAAGATCTTCCCGTCGCCCGGCTCGCCCGTGTGGGCCAGCTCCAGGATGGCGTCGATCGCCCGATCGACATCCGCGTCGTCGAGGACCATCTCCAGCTTCAGCTTCGGTCGCAGGAAGATGGTGGTCTTGGCTCCGCGGTAGCTCTCGGTGAAGCCCTTCTGGCGCCCCGAGCCCTTGACCTCCGTGACGCTCATGGAGGGAAGCCCCATGGTCGCCAGACGGTCGTGGATGGCCTCGAGTGCCTCGTGGCGGATGAACGCCTCGATCTTCTTCACGTTCGCTCCCTTACGAGGCGGTAGCGGGGTTGGTCGCCGTGGCGGCGCCCGCGGGGGACGGAGCCATCGGCGGTGCGGCCGTGTCGGGCTCGGCGCCCGGCACGTCGATGAAGCGCTCCGGGTACCCGAACATCGCGTGCTCGGAGATGTCCAGACCGCGCAGCTCGTCCTCCTCGCTGACGCGGAGCCCGACCGTGTACTTGATGGCCAGGAACACGAGCAGCGAAGCGGTGAAGGTGAAGCCGATGGTCGCGGCGACACCGTAGAACTGGACCCACAGCTGGTGCGCGCCGCCACCGACCAGGAGGCCCTCCTCGCCGACGGCGAGGGCGGTCGCGCGCTCGGACGTGGCGAACAGGCCACAGGCGAGCGTGCCCCAGATGCCGGCCATGCCGTGCACCGGCAGGGCGCCGACCGGGTCGTCGATCTTCAGCTTGTCCACCCCGACCACGAGGGCCGGGACGATGACGCCGGCGATGAAGCCGATCACGATCGCCGCCCACGGGTCCACGAAGGCACACGGTGCGGTGATGGCGACCAGGCCCGCGAGGGCGCCGTTGCCCATCTGCGAGACGTCCAGCGTCTTGAAGGTGACCAGCGAGCCGATCGTGGCGCCGATGATGCCGGCGGCCGCGGCCAGGTTCGTGTTCACGGCGACGTCGGCGAAGTTGTAGCCGATGGCGTTCAGGAACGATCCCGGGTTGAAGCCCATCCAGCCGACCCACAGGATGATCACGCCGAGGATCATGAGCGGCATGGAGTGACCCGGGATCGGGACGGCCTTGCCGTCGCGGAACTTGCCGATGCGCGGGCCGAGGATCAGCGTCCCGGCGAGCGCGGCGAGCGCGCCCTGGAGGTGCACGATGGACGAGCCGGCGAAGTCCTGGAAG
Source organism: Thermoleophilia bacterium (assembly GCA_016463385.1). Taxonomy (GTDB): domain Bacteria; phylum Actinomycetota; class Thermoleophilia; order Miltoncostaeales; family Miltoncostaeaceae; genus Miltoncostaea. The sequence goes on along the minus strand of JAEMRL010000228.1, from coordinate 3,180 downwards.
CCGTCCTGCAGCAGCCAGCCGCCGCCCCACGTCCAGTGGGCGACGATCGGGTAGATCACGCCGGTGAAGACGATGGCGAACAGCACGTACCCGATGAACTTCGTGCGGTCGAGCATGGCGCCGAAGACGATCGCCAGCGACACCGCGCAGAACACCGCCTGGAAGAAGAAGGTGACCTCGAAGTTGGTCGCGCTGTAGGCGAGCGACGCGAAGTCGACCGCGGGGTTGTTGTTGTCCATGAACCAACCGCTCGAGCCGAGGAAGTCATTCCCCGTGCCGAAACCGATGGCGAAGCCGATCGCCCAGAACATCAGGAAGCTGATCGACAGGTTGATGAGGATCTTCCCCATCACGGCGCCGGCGTTCTTCATGCGTGAGAGGCCGACCTCGAGCATCGCGAATCCAGCCTGCATGAATAGAACGAGAAGGGCGGCCACGAACACCAGGATCGAGTTGATCGCGATGTCCTGGTCCGTCACGTCCTGCGCGGCGGCAAGGGCCGGGACAAGCAGCAGCATGAGCGCTGCGAGCACCGGCACCAGCCGGAATGGCCTTGAACGCATCTACTCTCCTTGCGCTTTTGGAGTGGGCCGCAGGGACCCCAGGTGTGCGCAGGCTAGGCCCGGGCCCCCGCGACCGGCTTTAGCCACAGGTATGAGAACTCGGCCGCCGTGTTCTCCCCGTGCACAAGGACAGCGGCGCGGCGGCGCTCAGGGCATGCGGTCCACCAGATCCCGCGCGCGCCGGAGCAGCGCACGGCCCTCGGCGTCCATCCCCTGGGCGAGGTACCAGGCGCCCGCGTCGGCGGCCACGAGCGGTCTCCAGCGGCCGATGCGGGCCTCCATGCCCTCAAGGGCGTAGCCCGCGACGACCGCCGCCGCACCGGCGGCGGAGAGGCCGTTGAGCTCGATCAGGTAGGCCAGGTCCTCCGCCGGATCGCCCATCCGCGAGAACTCCCAGTCGACGAGGCCCGGGCCCCCGGGCCCCCAGACCACGTTCGACTCGACGAGGTCGCCGTGGAGCAGGCGGAAGGGCTCCGCCGCGTCATCCACGGGACCGGGCGCGCCGAGCGCCGAGAGCCCGAGGCCCGCGTCGGGGCCACCGGCGAGCATCGCCTCGGTGTCCCGCGCGCGTGCCCGGCGGTAGTCGGCCAGCGAGCGGGCCGGCGCCTCCCACCACCAGAGCCCCCCGGCGGGGCCGCGGCGGCTCTCGTGCACCTCGCGCAGCAGGGCGCCGAGCCGGGTGAGCTCCGCCGGGGCGACCGTGGTGACGGGCCGCGGCGCGCCCGGAAGACGCGTGGAGACCATCCTGCCCGGCTCCTCGGCCACCAGCTCCGGCAGCCAGGCGCGGCCCCGCAGGGCGCGCAGGGCGGCCGCCTCGCGGGCGATGGCGGCGGGGTCGCCGCACTTCTCCACGAGGGGCCGGTCGCCCGGGACGTCGCTGACGCGGAAGCGGGTCGACACACCGCAAGGGTAGACGCGGGGCCCCGCGACTGACACCGTGCCGCCGTGCACCGCCGCCGGACCAAGATCCTCGCGACCCTCGGGCCGTCCACCGACGCGCCCGGGGTGATGGACAGCATGGTGGCCGCCGGGATGGACGGCGGGCGCATCAACTGCGCCCACGACACGGCCGACCGCTGGCGCGACCGCGCGGCCCAGTTGCACGCCGCCGCCGAGCGCGCGGGGCGCCCCCTGTCGCTGCTCTTCGACCTGGCCGGTCCCAAGATGCGGCTCGGCTCGGCCGTGCGCCCGCGGCAGGTCACCGCCGGGGAGATCGTCACCTTCTCGGTGGGCGACGACCCGCCGAGCGGCGCCGTGCCGGTGGTCTGGCCGGGACTCGTCGAGGCCGTCACCGTGGGCCGCTCGGAGATCGTGATCGGCGACGGCACGCCCCGCCTCGCGGTGACCGAGGCGCACCCGCGTGAGGGCGTCGTGCTGGCGCGCTGCGAGCGGCCGGGGGCGATCGGGCCGCGCAAGGGGATCTTCCTGACCTACGTGCAGACGCCGTCCTCGACGCTGAGCGCCCAGGACCTCGCCGACCTGGCGGTCGCGGTCGAGCTCGAGGCCGACATCGTCGCGCTCTCGTTCGTGCGCTCGGGCCAGGACGTGCGGCGGCTGCGCGGCGCGCTCGACGCGATGGGCAGCCACGCCCGGGTGATCGCGAAGATCGAGAAGGTCGAGGCCGTGGACGCGATCGACGAGATCGTCGCCGTCTCCGACGGCGTGATGGTCGCCCGCGGCGACCTGGGCGTCGAGGCCGGCGTGGCGCGCGTGCCCCTGATGCAGAAGCAGGTGATCCGCCGGGCCGGGCTGGACGGCAAGCTCGTGATCACGGCGACCCAGATGCTCGAGTCGATGATCACCCAGCCGGAGCCGACGCGCGCGGAGGCCACCGACGTCGCCAACGCGATCCTCGACGGCACCTCGGCGGTGATGCTGTCCGGCGAGACGACGGTCGGCAAGTACCCGGTGGAGGCGGTCCGGTCGATGGCGGAGATCGCGGAGGAGGCCGAGAAGGGGCCGCTGCTGTCGCTGGTCGTCACGGCACCGGTGGCCAACCGCGCCGAGGCGGTGATGCAGTCGGCCGTCCACCTCGCCCACCAGGTCTCGGCCGTCGCGCTGATCGTCTCGACGGTCAGCGGCGGGGCGGCGCGCTCGGCGGCCAAGTACCGGCCGCACCTGCCCGTCATCGCCCTCTCGGAGGACGACCGCGTGCGGCGGCAGCTGGCGCTCGAGTGGGGGGTCGTGCCCGCGTGGCTCCCGCCACGCAGCGAGACGCTCGACCTGCACCGCAACGCCCTCATGTCACGGGCGAAGGAGGTCGCCGGGCTGTCGTCCGGCGACGTCGTGGTGCTGGCGTACGGCCCGCCCGAGGCGGGGCCGGCGCAGACGAGCTATCTCGCGGTGGCCGAGATCCCCTGAGAGCGGCCGGCGGCCATCAAGTCGCCCACGGCGCGCAGCGGCACCTCGGCCAGGCGGGCCAGCTCCATCGCGCCCCCGGAGGGCATGCCGTGACGCGCGAGGTAGGTCACGATCCGCTCCCGCGACTCGGCCAGAAGACGGCATCCCGGACAGGCGGCGGTCCCCAGGTTGCGGGGCGCCCCGCACCGCTCACACCAGAGCGCGGCCGCGAACCGCGGCGCTCAAGAGGGTCGCCACGACGGACGACGTCCAGGAA
>JAEMRL010000227.1:2049-4780 GCA_016463385.1 Thermoleophilia bacterium | reverse complement strand
ATGCCGGCACCGGCCGCCGGGCCGCCGGCGACCACGCCGGTGATGAGGGCCCCGCTGTCGGCGCCCACGCCGTCCACCCCCGCGAGCGCCCCGTCGACGGTGGCGGTGCTGACGCCGAGCCAGGCGTGCTCGACCGACCCGTCGGCGCGGAGCTCGTCGACGATCCGGGCGGCCGTGTCGACCGGGACCGCGAAGGCCACGCCGACGTTGGCGTTCACGCCGGAGTCGGCGATCTGGGCCGGGATGCCGATCAGCTCGCCGTCGGCGTCGAGCAGCGCTCCGCCCGAGTTGCCGTGGTTCACCGCGGCGTCGGTCTGGACGGCCCCGGTGATGGTGAAGCCGTTCGGGGCCTCGATGCTGCGGCCGAGGCCGGAGACGATCCCGGCGCTCGCGCTGGCCTGGTAGCCGAAGGGATCGCCGATCGCGAGCACCGGCTCGCCGATGACCAGATCCGACGAGTCGCCGAGCGGGACGGGGTCGAGGTCGGCGGCGGGGACGTCGATGTCGAGGAGCGCGATGTCGGTCGACTTGTCGGTCCCGACGACGGTCGCGGGCACCGTCCTCCCGCTCGACAGCTCCACGCGCACCGATGTCGCCCCGTCGACGACATGCTCGTTGGTGAGGACGCCGCCCTCGTCGTCGATGATCACTCCCGAGCCGGCGGCCGTCGAGCTGCCGTCCCCGGGTGAGGCGGGGGAGGACGCCGGGACGGTCGCGGTGATCGACACCACGCCGGCCCGGCGCCGCGCGTAGACCGCGCTGAAGTCGACGGCCGTGGCCGATGCGGCCGCCGCGGCGGTCGTCGTGGCGGCGGTGGGGCCGTCGCTCGCGGCCGTTGTCGCAGTGCGGACCGCCGGCGCCGGCGTGTCGGCGTCCCCGCCGTCGAGCGCGGCGACGACGCCGCCCCCGACGAGGGCCGCCACGAGCGCCACGGCGGCCGTTCCGGCGATCCGCGTCCGCATCGCGCCCCGCCCGGATCCCTCTGCGTCCATCGGTTCCTCCATCCCTGTCATGGGCGCGCCGGATGCACGGAGTGGACCGCGTGCGATCGGCGCGCACGGCCATGAAAGCCCTTCCAGGTTAGGAGCGCGTGAGCGCCTCCTGTGCGCCCCGTGAGGACGCGCCCGCGGCGCTGGCTACGATGCCGCCCGTGGAGGAACGCGACCGGCACGCCGCCATCGATCCGGCCGACCTCGAGGTGTGCCTGCGGGTGCTCGCGCGCGCGGACGCCCTCGCGGCGGACGACCCCGCCGCGATCGCCATCCGGCGCGCGACGGCCGGGCTCTACAAGGCGGTGCGCAAGCGCCGGCGGGTGGAGGCGCGCGAGGCCGTGCTCGCGGCCGACAACGCGGTCGACGCGGCGACGGCGACCGCCGCGCCCGGGCGCATCGACGACGAGACCCAGGGGCTCCCCCTCACGCCCCGGGCCGTCGGCGACTCGGCCGGCACCCTGCTCCGCGCGCGCGCCTGCTACGTCTGCAAGGTCCGCTACACGCGGGTCGACGCCTTCTACCACCAGCTCTGTCCCGACTGCGCCGCCCTCAACCACCAGCGGCGCACGGCGCGCACCGACCTCACCGGTCGGACGGCGCTGCTCACCGGCGGCCGGGCCAAGATCGGCATGTACATCGCCCTCAAGCTGCTGCGCGACGGGGCCCATACCACGATCACCACGCGGTTCCCGCGCGACGCCGCCCGGCGCTTCGGGGCGATGCCCGACAGCGCCGAGTGGATGGAGCGCCTGCGCATCGTGGGCATCGACCTGCGCAATCCCGCGGCCGTCGTGGCCCTCGCCGACTCGGTCGCCGAGCGCGGCCCGCTCGACATCCTGATCAACAACGCCGCCCAGACGGTGCGGCGCTCCCCCGAGGCCTACGCGCTGCTCGCCTCGGCCGAGGCCGCCGAGCTGCCCCCCGGGCCGCTGCCGGAGATGCTGGTGCTCGGCCCCTCGGGAGCCGACCTGCCGGCCGGGCTGCCGGGCCAGGCGGGAGGCCACTGGACGCCCACGCCGGCCGCGCTCACCTCGCTGGCGCTGACGGCGGGGTCGGCCTCGTTCGATCGGATCGCCGAGAACCGGGCGATCGACGCCGGTGGCCTGGTCCCCGACCTGCACCCGGTCAACAGCTGGATCCAGACGGTCGACGAGGTCGATCCGATCGAGCTGCTCGAGGTCCAGCTCTGCAACATGACGGCGCCGTTCATCCTCGTCGGCCGGCTGCGCCCGGCGATGGCCGCCTCGCCGGCGCGGCGCACCTACGTCGTGAACGTCAGCGCCATGGAGGGCCAGTTCAGCCGCGGGTACAAGGGCCCGGGTCACCCGCACACCAACATGGCCAAGGCGGCCCTCAACATGCTCACGCGCACCAGCGCCGGCGAGATGCTCGGCGACGGCATCCTGATGACCGCGGTCGACACCGGCTGGATCACCGACGAGCGGCCGCACCCCACCCGGATGCGCCTCGCCGACGAGGGCTTCCACGCGCCCCTCGACCTGGTGGACGGCGCGGCGCGCGTCTACGACCCGATCGTGCGCGGCGAGTCGGGCGAGGACGTCCACGGGTGCTTCCTCAAGGACTACCGGCCCTCTCCGTGGTGAGGTCCGCCGGCTCAGGTCCGCCGCGGTGCGGCCGAGTGGGACGTGGATGCGAAGAGGAGCACAATGGGCGGATGGGGTCGCCACGATGAGGACGCGCCCGCTCGAGGCGATCGAGATCGCCTGCCCGACCTGCGG
>JAEMRL010000227.1:0-1949 GCA_016463385.1 Thermoleophilia bacterium | reverse complement strand
TAGGCGTGGACGGCCCCGACTACCTGCGCGCGATCCTGACCTCGCGGGTGTACGACGTGGCCCGCGAGACCGAGCTGGAGCGTGCCCCGCTCCTGTCGGCCCGCACCGGCACCACGGTCCTGCTCAAGCGCGAGGACAACCAACCGGCCTTCTCCTTCAAGCTGCGCGGCGCCTACAACCGCATGGCGGGCCTCGCACCGGAGGAGCGGGCGCGCGGGGTGGTGGCCGCGTCGGCCGGCAACCACGCCCAGGGGGTCGCGCTGTCGGCGGCGCGCCTCGGGTGCCGCGCCGTGATCGTGATGCCGGTCACGACCCCGCAGGTGAAGGTGGACGCCGTGCGGGCGCTCGGGGGCGCGCAGGTCGAGGTGGTGCTGCACGGCGACTCGTACTCCGACGCCCAGGCCCGCGCCGACGCGCTGGCGGCCGAGCGGGGCCTGGTGTTCGTGCACCCCTTCGACGACCCCGACGTGATCGCCGGCCAGGGGACCGTGGCGATGGAGATCCTGCGCCAGCACCCGGGGCCGATCGACGCGATCTTCGTGGCGGTGGGCGGCGGCGGGCTCATCTCCGGCATCGCCGCCTACGTGAAGGCCCTGCGCCCGGAGATCCGGGTGATCGGCGTCCAGACGATCGACTCCGACGCCATGGCCCGCTCCCTCGAGACCGGCGAGCGGGTCGTGCTGTCGGACGTCGGCCTCTTCTCCGACGGCACGGCGGTGCGGCAGGTGGGGGTCGAGACCTTCCGGATCTGCCGGGAGCTGGTCGACGAGATCGTGCGCGTCGACGCCGACGCCGTCTGCGCCGCCATCAAGGACGTCTTCCAGGACACGCGCAGCATCCTCGAGCCCGCCGGGGCGCTCTCGGTCGCCGGGCTCAAGCAGTGGGTGGCCGCCACGGGGCACGCGCAGGGGTGCCTGGTGGCCGTCGCATGCGGCGCGAACATGAACTTCGACCGGCTCCGCTTCGTCGCCGAGCGGGCGGAGATCGGCGAGTCGCGCGAGGCCGTCTTCGCCGTGACCGTCCCCGAGGAGCGCGGCTCGTTCCTGCGGTTCTGCGCCACGCTCGACGGCCAGGGGATCACCGAGTTCAACTACCGGATCGCCGACGGCGAGCAGGCGCACCTCTTCGTCGGAGTGCAGATCGGGGGGCGGCAGGACGCCGTGCGGATCGCGGACGCGCTCCGCGGCGGGGGCTTCCCGACGCTCGACCTGACCGACGACGAGCTCGCCAAGCAGCACCTGCGCCACATGATCGGAGGCCGCTCGCGGCGCGCGCGGGACGAGCTGCTCTACCGGTTCGAGTTCCCCGAGCGCCCCGGGGCCCTGCTGCGCTTCCTGTCGGCGATGAGCCCGAACTGGAACATCTCGCTCTTCCACTACCGCAACGAGGGCGCCGACTTCGGCCGGATCCTGGTGGGGATCCAGGTTCCCGCGCCGGAGATGGAGGAGTTCCGGCGCTTCCTGTCGACGCTCGGCTACCCGCACCGAGACGAGACCGCCAACCCCGCCTACCGGCTCTTCCTCCACGGCGGCGCCCCGGCCTGAGCGCGAGTGCGTGCGGTTGGTCTCATGAGCGCGCGCCTGCTTCCCTGGCTCATGCATCTCAGTGGTATGCCGAGCTGGGGTGCGAGGCCCGGCGGTTCCGCCGGGACACGATGACGGGAGATGAGAGATGACGTCGTATCAGGTGAGCGTGAGACGCCGCGGCGTGTCGCCGCTCGGTCTGACGGTAGTCGTGGCCGCCCGGTCGCGCGACGAGGCGGCGGGGATCGCCACGGCGCTGGCCGAGAACCAGCGGGGCGGGATGTTCGAGTCGGGGCGGGTGCGCTCGCTCGGGCCGGCCGGGGCGCGCGTCGCGGTGGACGCCTGATGTCCCGATCAGCCTGACCGGCGCCTCCGCGGGGGCGCCGGTCGGGGAGGGGGCCTCCGCCACGGGCGTCGAGGCCGCCG
>JAEMRL010000226.1:2045-4781 GCA_016463385.1 Thermoleophilia bacterium | reverse complement strand
GCATCGCCCTCGGCCTCGAAGGCCGCCTGCTCGGGCAGCCCGAGGACGTCGCGGTAGAAGACCAGCGCCCGGTCGAAGTCCTCGGCCTCGACGACGAGGCGGAGCTGCAGGACGGGCGGGGTCTCGGGGCCGTCGGCCATGCGCCCAGACTAGGCCCTCAGGGCGCGGCGGCGCCCTCGGCGAACGCGGGCTCCTCGACCGCCGTGACCTCCACGTCGTCCAGCTGCAACGGGCCGCTGGAACTGGCCCAGGCGACGTCGGCCGCGTCGCGGCCGGTGGCGATGCGCACCAGGGTCTCCACCGGCGCGAGCCCCGTGACGTCGATGATGCGCCAGGCGGTCCCGTCGTGGGCCTCCAGCAGCGCGTGGAAGTCGGGGGGCTCGAGCCGCGGCGCGTAGGCGGCGACGACCCGCGCGGGGATCTCGAGCGCGCGCAGGAAGCTGACCGCGAGATGCGCCATGTCGCGACAGACGCCCTGGCGGGCGAGCAGGGTCTGGTCGGCCATCGTGAGGTGGTCGCTCGCGCCGGGCTGGTACGTGATGCTCTCGCGCACCCAGTCGGCGACGGCCGGGATCAGGCTGCGCGTGCGCGGCAGCTCCCCGAAGGTCGCCTCGGCGGTCGGCCCGAGGGCGTCGGAGGGGCAATAGCGGCTCGGCAGCGTCCAGGGCAGGAGATCGAAGGCGAGGTCCTCCGGGCCCGGGAGCGGCTGGTCGTCGCGCGGGCAGACGCGCGCGGCGCCGTCCACGAGCACCCCGGCCGCGTAGCGCAGCGCGATCGGCCCGTCCTCGGCGTGGATCCGCACCGGCCGGGTCCCCAGGCCCCCCGTCGGCCCCTCCTCCTCGCGCACGCCGTCTCCGACGAGGGTCTCGTCGAGCAGGCGCTGATCATCGGCCTCGGCCACGCGGATCTGGAGCAGCGCGCTGCTCGCGCCCTCCGACGTCCACGTCATCACCGTCCCGACCCGTACACGGCTCTCAGGCATCCCCACCTCCGAGCGACGAGGTGCCCCCCTGGGCCAGTGTCCCAAACCCACCGCCCCACGGCACTGGCCCTGGGGCCGGGCGGGGAGGCCTCAGGTCAGCGGCTGAGGCTGCGCCACGGGGGCGCCGGCAGCGTCGGACGCCGGGCGGCGGCCCTCCTCGAGGGCCTCCTCCGCCACGGTCTCCTCCGGAACGGTCAGCGCGGCGTCGAGGGCCGCGCAGGCCACCTCGAGCTCCTCCGCGGTCGGAGGCGCGGTCGTCAGCTTCTGGGCCCACATCCCGGGCCAGGAGAGGAAGCGCAGGCGGCCCTCGGCGTGACGCGAGGCCTGGCGCTGCAGCTCGAAGGCGATGGCGGTCACAACGGGCGCCCCGATCAGGCGCGTCGCGATCAGGGCCGGGTAGGTGAAGACGCCCGTGACCGCGAGCACGGCGCCGTAGACCACGATCGACACCATCGCCGAAACCACCAGGAACGAGGTGCCGCAGCGGGGATGGAAGCGGCTGAAGCCGGCGGCGGCGGCGGCCGTCACGGGCGCGCCGGCCTCGTAGGCGGCGATCGCCTTGTGCTCGGCACCGTGGTACTTGAGGATCTTGCGGAAGGGCCGGAAGGCGCTCAGGAGCAGGAGCATCCCGAGCAGCAGCGCCAGCCTGATGGCCGCGTCGGCGACGATGAACGCGGCGCCCTCGAGCCCCGCCTCCTTGGCGATCACGATCGGCCCGATGCGGAAGGCGGCGATCTGCAGCCCGGCGCCGAGCAGCGCTCCCGCGCCGATCGCCACCTTGCCCCAGAAGCCGACGCCCTCGTCCTCCTCGTGCTCGTCCTCGCCCTCCACGACGAGCTCCTCCCAGCGCAGGCGCTCGGAGATCGCCATCGACCGCTGCCCGGTGCTGACCGCGCTGCGGATGGCGAAGACGCCTCGGGCCAGGGGCAGTCGCATCCAGCGGGACGTCGAGGGGGTGAGCTCGAACGACTCGGTGACGATCTCGCCGTCCTCCTCGCGCCGCACGGCCACGCCGACGCGGTCGCGGGTGCGCATCATCACCCCACCGGGGAGTGCGCTGCCGCCGACGGTCCCGATCGGCTCCTGGTCAACCTCGCGTGAGATGCCACTCCCCTCGGTCAGGCCGTGCGCCACCCCATCGGCGCCGGACCCGCGAAGTGTAGGGGACGATCCTGGGAGCGCCCTAGGAGCCCGTCCCCGTGGCGCCGTCGGGCCGGTCCATCATCGTGACCGAGAGCTCGACCAGCTGAGCCTCGCCCATGCCGGCCACCTTGAGGGCCTCCTTGGCCAGCCGGCTGCCGTCGCGGGCGGCATCGGCCATCCCGAGGCGCACGTCGATCCAGAAGGTGGCCTGCACGCCCGGGCCGTCGGGTGACGGCCCCACGCCGGCGACCTCGTCGATGCCCGGCATGGTCACCAGCGCCGTCTCGAGCCGCGACGCCGCATCGTCGGCGAGCGGGACGATCGATGTGGCGCTGAACCTGACCCGGTAGTCGCTCACGGCTCCCCTTGCGTCGTCATGGCCGATCCTACCGGCGCGCCGCCCGCTCCCACTCGCCGGCGTCCGCCGGATCGGTGAGCGCGTCGAGGTCGTCGAGGGCCGCGACGCGTCCCTCGGGCGGCACCTCGGCCCGCGCGATCCACTCCCACACCGGCCCGCCGGGGCGCCGCCGGACCAGCCCGATGCGGTGGTCGGGGACGGGCTCGCCCATGGCCAGGTGCACGCCCTCCAGGGCCGGGTGGGCGGCCAGCAC